>JANRAT010000054.1:7935-9179 GCA_030727885.1 Rhodospirillales bacterium
AGGCTGAGCAGTCGAATGCGGTCGAGGCCGGCAGCCTTGACGGACGCTGGGGGCAGACCGCTGCCTTTGTCGCGGCTGCGGCGATGCCGGGGATCATAACCGTGCTCGACGGGCATGATCCGAACAGGCTCAGGGTTCCGGATCTCGGTAATGGCATAAGCCCTGAATTGCAGCATTCAAACCCGTCAAACTACCCGCCATTGCCGCAAGTGCCGGGTCGCGCCTTGCCGCCACCCAGCTAAGGGATCTGTCCGGCAACTGTTTTTACTGAAAACGGACGCCGGGCCTGATAGATTCTCGGTGTGGCGACATGGGTTTCTATACATGGCATTTTGTGGCGGTCGGGCAGTTCTGTCCGACGCGTCTGCATTGCCACGTATGCGTTGCTGAGCCTTGTTTTCCTGCTTGCAGCCTGCGCCGCATCGTCACCGGGCGGGGCGCAGCAGTCGACAATGCCGGGCCGCGAATCGGCAGGCAAAGGCGGGGAGATGGCCGGCGTAATCTTCGTTGTGCCCCTTGAAGGGGCTCCGGCAAAGACCGGATTGGTGCTCGCCGATGCCATTGCTGCAGAAATTCGTGACCGCAATCATCCGGCGCTTCTGGCGTATGAGCCCAATCAGGCGGGGGCCTCGGTGATCGGCAAGGTGATGACGGCGGATACCCGGGGCAATGTCGTCTGGCTTGGCATAGAATGGGCGATCCGCGCCCCATACGGCACCCATGTTGCGACCTACGAGCAGCATGTGGTGATTGATACCGGCATGTGGATGAGGGCCGCCCCCGAAGCCATCAACCTGCTGATTGAAGATGCCGCGCCGAAACTGGCTGAAATGGTCGATACCGAGGTCGGGCCGCCGACCCTGTCGGCCATGCACCATGAGGATGACACGCCAAAACCGGCTCCGGTGATCCTGAAACAGCCGGAAATGGAAGCCACAGCTGCGCCACAACAGCTGTCACAGGACCCGGCGGCAACCGCCATGGCCCCGTCACAAACGGCAATGGCTCAGCCGGTAATGGTCCAGTCACCAATCGTGCAGCCGCTGGCGCGGATTTCCGAAAGCACCAATGGTCAGGTGACGCATCCGGCAGGCAGCGCCGCCATGCCGGCCACGGAAATGGCGGCCGCGACACCGGCTTCGGGGTCTCCATCCGTCGCTTTGGCCGAACCAACCGGGTTGCCGTCGCTATTGCAGCCGCAGCCGGGATCGGTCACAGCGACGGCGTCGCCCCGTGCGCTGACG
>JANRAT010000055.1 GCA_030727885.1 Rhodospirillales bacterium
GCCTATGCGCCGGATCTCAGGCTTGATGGCGTCATTGCCGTCAGAGGGGCAACGGTTGAACTGGCTGAAGAAATCAGTCGTCTGGCACCGTTTGGCCCGGGCAATTCGGAACCAAGGCTGGCCATCCGTAATGTCCGTATTGCCTTTGCCGACATCGTCGGAACCGATCACATCCGCTTTTCACTGTCGACAGGCTCCGGCGGCGGCACGCTTGAAGGGATTTCCTTTCGTTCGGTCGGCACGCCGCTTGGCCAGTTGCTGTTATCGGCGCATGATCGCCTGATGCACGTGGCAGGACGTCTGAAAGCCGATAGCTGGCAGGGCCGAACCCGTGTTAAGTTTCATCTTGAGGATGCGGCGCTTGCGCTCTCATCTGAACCGTCTGACGAGGAATAGATATGAGCGACAAATGGGATAAACGCTTTATGGAACTGGCCGGGTTTATCGCCCAGTGGTCCAAGGACCCATCGACCAAGGTCGGTGCGGTTATCGTCGACCCCCGAAACAAGCGGGTCGTGTCGACAGGTTTTAACGGATTTCCTTATGGGGTCGAGGATTCCGCCAATCGGCTTGAAGATCGCTCGATCAAATACGAAATGGTGGTTCACGCCGAAACTAATGCGCTGATGTTTGCCGGCAGTCAGGCCAATGGCTGCACACTTTATGTAACGCCGTTGCCGCCCTGCGCACGCTGTGCCGTGCTGATCATTCAGGCCGGCATCAAGCGGGTGATTTCACCGACACCGGATACATCCAAGGAGCCGTGGAAGACGCAGTTCAGCATTTCCTCGCAAATGTTCAAGGAATCCGGCGTCACTGTCGATTTGCTGGATCTGTAACCGCAGAATCCTTTGGCGCAATGGTTGGCGTGTGCTAAGCAAAAAGACGGCTGCGGGCCAATAGGTCTGCGCTCATAACGCATAACAACGAAAACAACAGATTTCGGGGGAAGCCTTGTCCTATCGCGAGACACTCAAGCATTTCATCATGCGCCAGCAGACCCAGATCACGGGTGCAACCGGCGAATTCACACTGCTGCTCGACGACGTTTCCTCAGCCTGCAAAGGAGTCGCCAATCTGGTCCGACGCGGCCAGCTTTCCGGTGATCTCAGCGCTGCCGTCGGCGTCAATGTTCAGGATGAAAGTCAGAAAACCCTCGACGTCCTGGCCAACCAGCTGGCGATCAGCTGGTGCGAGCAGGGCGGACAGCTGTTTGCCATGGCTTCTGAAGAAATGGTTGATGTTTATCCGGTGCCGAATGGTCTCAAGCGCGGTAATTATCTGCTGATTTTTGATCCGCTCGACGGCTCATCAAACATCGAAGTCAACGGCCCGATGGGGACCATCTTTTCGATCTGTCGCATGCCCGATAAACATGATGCTGATCTGACCGACAGTTTTCTGCAAAAAGGCCGTCAGCAGCTTTGCGCCGGTTATGTCCTGTTTGGCCCTGCGACCATGATGGTGCTGACGACCGGTAACGGTGTGAACGGCTTTACGCTGGATCTGAATGTCGGCGAATTCGTGCTTACGCATCCGAATATCAAGATACCGGCCGATACCCAGGAATTCGCCATCAATGCCTCAAACCAGCGCTTCTGGGAGCCGCCGGTGCAGCGCTATTTCGCTGAATGCCTGGAAGGCAAGGATGGACCGCGCGGCAAGGATTTCAACATGCGCTGGGTCGCAGCGATGGTTGCCGACGTGCACAGGATTTTGAC
>JANRAT010000056.1:0-4509 GCA_030727885.1 Rhodospirillales bacterium
GTTGAGATCATCCTGATGCCAGCCGATTACGGCTGCGGGTGCCGGGGCATTGACTTCCAGTTCGGGCGCCGGGGCCGGTGTCCGGTTGGCATAGATCGGTTGGCCAAACCGGGGCTGTGTGCTTTGGGGGGTCGGTGTCGAGACCGGGGTGTTCTGCGCAACGGGGTTTGCATTTCCGGCGCAAGCTGCCACAAACAGCAGACCGGCGAGCCAGATAAATTTGGAGGAGCGCGACATAACGTCAGACGTCATCAGAATCCTTAGGCATCAGGGTCTGCATGTCGCCGGCAATTTCCCCCCCCGATTCAATGACGATACGGCCATAACGAACGGTACCATGGATACGACCGGTCGACCTGACGATCAGCCTTTCGCGGGCGATCAGGTCACCTTCATAACGGCCGCTGATATCCGCTTCATCAACTTCGGCAGCACCTTTGAAGAAGCCGCTCGGGGAAATTTCGAGGACCCGGGCACCGGGCAGGGTTACTTCAACGTGACCTTCAACGATCAGCTTGTCGCAGGCGGTAATTTCGCCATTGAGCTGGATGTCGCGACCGACGATCAGCCGGCGGCTTTCCGCTTCGTTGGTGCGTGGTCGGTCGACGCGGCGTGCCGGTGCGCTCGGCAGGTCCGGAACCCGTCGCTGCAGGTCGGGCATATGGGCGCTGGATGACGGCGGCTTGGAGGGGGCGTGCGAACCTTTTTTGGAAAAAGGCTTCAACGGCGGTGCCGATCCGGCATCTTCATCGCCGGCATGTCCATCCGTAGGCAAACCGATCACTTTTCCCGGTGATTTTGCAGGATCTTCGTCTTCTTTCTTCTTACCGAACATCAACCTTTACCCCCACCTAGATTTGGCGCTTTTGCCTGCTTTAAACTTATATGTATACCTGATCTGCAACACAACCAAACCCTCATGATAGTACGGCTGAAGATCCTTCATGGCTCGGGCGCCATTTTTCGAAGAGATGGACCATTGCGGACGTCGCGACGATCGGCATCAACAGATTGACCAATGGTATGGTCAAAGCAAAAGCGATCACCACACCGACGGCAAGCACGCTGCCCTGACGTTCCTTGCGAAGTCTGGTTACGTCCAGCGGTGGAAGCCGCCTTGAGGCCACCAGTTCAAAATATTCCCGTCCCAGAAGATAACCGTTCACCAGATAGAAAACAAAAGGGAAAATCGGGCCCAGGAACAGGAACGGCAGCATCAGGATATTGAGGCCGATCAGAATGCCGAGAAACTTGGCCGACATGAAGACGGCTTCGCCAAGCGGTTGGCCATGTGCCGGCGGCAGGTTCGGGTAATAGCGCTTTTCGACACATTCGGCGACCTGATCCAGGAACAGGCCGATCACGGTACTGACGGTTGCCGGGAATAAAAACCACGTGAGCGCAAGGGTGGCGATACCGCCGAGAGCGTCAACCACGCCCTCAAGCCAGCCGATGCTCGAAATCGACGTGTGCTCCAAAAGCCAGCCAACAGCACCCCACAGGGCAACCAATGTCAGCAGCGCGGCAAGGATCGAAAGCCACAGGTATTTACGTGTCGCTTTATCACTTAATTGATCTATTCCTTTAATAAAGGCACCTAACATATTGAAATAACCGCGTTCTGTTTATGGAAAATTGTTGATCTGATTTAAGGCCGCAGCCGCCCTCTGGTCAAGGGAGGATTCTGGACCAAAATCTTAAAAATGCCTGATAATTCAGTAATATCAATAAATTATTAACCATAATTGAGATTGTAAATCATGAGCTTACCCGGTACACATCGCAGCAAATTGTTGGCACTTGCCCGGACCTCGGCAATGGCTATACTCCGCGCGCGTATCGCAAGTGCGAGAATAAATGATCGCAGCGCCTGATTTAAATGAGATTGATATGTCTGCTCCAACCATCGACGTGCTCGGCATCGGCAACGCCATTGTCGATATTCTGGTTCAAACCACGGACTCTTTTCTTGATGAGAACGGTTTGACCAAGGGAACGATGGCTCTGGTCAGTACGGAGCAGCAGACGGCACTTTATGAAAAAACCGGACAAGCCATAGAAAGCTCCGGCGGATCGGCGGCCAACACGCTGGCCGGCGTTGCCGCACTGGGTGGCCGTGCGGCGTTTGCCGGCAAGATCAAGAACGATCAGCTGGGCAAAGTCTTTTCACACGATATCAAAGCCGCAGGCGTTACGTTTACCACGGCGAAAGCCGAGGATGGCGCGCCGACGGCGACGTGTCTGGTGCTGATATCACCGGATGGTCAGCGCACCATGCAGACCTATCTCGGCGCCTGCGTCGAATTCAGTATCGCGGATCTTGACGAAGCCATGATCCGCAACGCCAAGGTAGTCTATCTTGAAGGCTATCTCTGGGATCCGGATCCGGCCCGGGACGCTTTTTTCGAAGCCGTTCGCATCGCCCATGATGCCGGACGCAAGGTCGCGTTATCCCTATCCGATCCTTTTTGTGTCGACAGGCACCGCGACGGTTTCCTGTCATTCATCGAGCAGCACGTTGATATCCTGTTTGCCAACGAAGACGAAATACTCGCTCTATTCGAGCTTGAGGATTTTGACGCCGCCGCTGCAAGGATCAAGGGGATCGTTGAGATCGCCGCCCTCACCCGCTCTGAAAAAGGTTCCGTTGTGGTGACGAAAGACGAAACGATTGCCGTTCCGGCTTCACCCGTAGACAAGCTGATTGATACAACCGGTGCCGGCGATGCCTATGCGGCAGGCTTCCTTGCCGCGTATGCGCATGGTCGCGATCTCAGAACGGCTGCCGTACTTGGTGGCCACCTTGCTGCGGTCATTATTCAGCAGATTGGCGCACGACCGTCCGCCAACGTGCAACATCTTTTGCTCGGGTTAGACGGCTAACACTTCACGCCCATACAGGACATCATTGATGCAACTCAGAAATATCGCGATCATCGCGCACGTCGATCATGGCAAAACAACATTGGTCGACACCATGATGCAACAGAGCGGCGCTTTTCGTGCCAATCAGAAAGTCGTCGAGCGCGCCTTGGATTCCGGCGAACTGGAACGAGAACGCGGCATTACCATTCTAGCCAAATGTACCTCGGTCGAATGGAAAAACACCCGCATCAACATCGTCGATACGCCGGGCCATGCTGACTTTGGTGGCGAAGTCGAACGTATCCTTTCGATGGTGGACGGTGTTGTCCTGCTGGTCGATGCCGCCGAAGGCCCGATGCCGCAGACAAAGTTCGTTACGGCCAAAGCCCTGAAGCTTGGATTGAAGCCGATTGTCGTCGTCAACAAGGTCGACAAGTCAGATGCCCGTTCCTATGAGGTGCAGACGGAAGTATTCGATCTGTTCTCGGCGCTTGATGCGAATGATGAGCAGCTTGATTTCCCGACATTGTTCGCGTCTGGCCGCAATGGCTGGGCATCACTGACGCCGGATGATCACGGCCCGACTCTCGAGCCGTTGTTTGAAAGCATCGTCAAAAACGTCAAGGCGCCGGTCGCTGATGCCGACGGCCCGTTTTCGATGCTGGTGACAACGATCGAAGCCGATCCGTATCTGGGCCGCATTCTGACCGGTCGGATTTTTTCCGGCTCGGTTAAACCGAACCAGCCGATCAAGGCACTCAACCGCAAGGGTGAAGTCCTTGAACAGGGACGGGTTCAGAAAATTCTCGCGTTTCGCGATCTGACGCGTGAAGCCATCGACATCGGCATCGCCGGTGACATCGTTGCAATTGCCGGGATGCAGAAGGCGACCGTCGCCGATACGCTGTGCGCCACGGAAGTTACGGAAGCCATTCAGTCGCAGCCGGTCGATCCGCCGACGCTGGCGATGACGTTTTCGGTCAACACCTCACCGTTCGTCGGTCAGGATGGCGACAAAGTGACCTCCCGGGTCATCCGTGAACGTCTTTTCCGCGAAGCCGAAGGCAACGTCGCCATTCGTGTTTCCGAAGCGGAAAACAAGGATGCGTTCGAAGTCGCCGGTCGTGGCGAATTGCAGCTCGGCGTTCTGATCGAACAGATGCGCCGCGAAGGCTTCGAGCTTTCGATTTCGAGACCACGGGTTCTTTTCCGCGAAGACCCGAAGACCGGTGAAAAGCTGGAGCCTTTGGAAGAAGTCACGGTTGATGTCGATGAAGAGTTCTCCGGCATTGTCGTTGAAGCGCTGAGCGTCCGTAAGGGCCGCATGACGGAAATGCGCCAGGCCGGTGGCGGCAAGGTGCGATTGACATTTATCGTCCCGTCGCGAGGTCTGATCGGTTATCACGGTGAGTTCATGACGGAAACCAGAGGTACCGGCGTGCTGAACCGTGTCTTCGACAGCTACGCGCCGCTGCAGGGTGCCGTGCCGGGCCGTCGCAATGGTGTGCTTATTTCCAACGCCACCGGTAAATCAAATGCATACGGTCTTTCCGGTCTGGAAGGGCGTGGCCTGTTGCTGATCGGTGCCGGTGTGCCTGTTTATGAGGGCATGATCATCGGCGAACACAGCCGTGGCAACGATCT
>JANRAT010000056.1:4519-9156 GCA_030727885.1 Rhodospirillales bacterium
AAAACAGCTGACCAACATGCGCGCTTCGGGTACCGATGAAGCCATTCGTCTGACACCGGCCAAGCGCATGAGCCTCGAAGAAGCGGTTGCCTATGTGAACGATGATGAGCTTCTTGAGGTAACGCCGACGAACCTGCGTTTGCGCAAGAAGTTCCTGGATCCGCACGAACGTAAAAAGTCGGAACGCTCCAAGGACGCCGGTTGAGCCTGAGCCTCGGCAGAGATACTCTAGGCCGATGCTGGATAACGATATACAGGCGACTGATCAGGAAACCGGGATGGCAGAGGATCGTCTGGATCGGCCGACGGTGCATGTCTCGCGTTTCTGGCGCATGTTTCCAGCCGGCATGCGCCGGCGCTGGTGGATGTTTCGCCCGTTCGATCTGATTGCCCGCAATATTCCCGTCTGGAAAAAGCGCCGTGGACTGCTGGTGGTGCGGATGGACGGCATCGGCGACATGGTGCTGTTCCGGCAGAGTCTTGATCATTATGCCGAGGCCTTTGGTGTCGCAGCGGATGATATCACCATCCTCGGCTGTGACAGCTGGCAGCCTCTTGCCGCCGATGTGTTCGCCGGCTACCGGGTTATCACCATTGATGAACATGCCTATGCGCGAAAGTTGCTGTATCGGTTTCGCGTCAATCTGATGGTACGACGGTTGGCGCCTGAAATTGCCGTCTGTGATTCCTATCTGCGTCGCGCCATGATGGCCGATAGCCTTGTCTGGGCAGCACGCGCCAACCGAAGCGTCGTGTCGATGCCGTATGTGAACGAGCCGACCCGTTCGGAATTCAATTTTTATCTCAGCCAGGTCAATGACATCATCGATACGGGCCCCTACCCGACCCACGAGATTGATCGTCACATCCGCTTTGTTTCCAGCGTTGCCGGTAAACAGTTTATGCCGCAGGCGCCGAGGATCAACTGGTCTGGAGTACGTCCCGCGTTTGCCGATGCCGGTCCCTATGCCGTGATCAATCCCGGCAGTAACGAGCCCGGGCGACGTTGGCCGTTTGCCGATTATGTGGCGATTGCCGAAAAACTGCTGGCGCTCGGATGGCGGGTCGCTTTCGTCGGCACCCGCGATGAACGCTGGGATGCCGCGTTGCTTGATGAAGTCGCAAAACGTCCCGGCGTCTCGGACCTGACCGGGCGGACGTCCTTGAGCGAACTTATGGATCTGATGAAGCACGCCGGTCTGGTCCTCAGTAATGACACCGGTCCGGCGCATCTGTCGATTGCACTGGGCGCGCCATCGCTGGTGATTGTCGGCGGCGGGCATTTCACCAGCTTCGTGCCGTATCCGGAGGCGGTCTGTCCGGACAATGCGCGTTTCATTTTTGAGGTCATGGATTGTTATCATTGCTTCTGGCGCTGTCATAAACGCAAAAGCAAATTTTCTGTGTTTCCCTGCGTCGAGGCGATTGCCGTCGATGATGTCTGGTCCGTGTGCGAAGGACTGATTGGTGACACCGTGCCTGAGGGTAGTCGCCCTCGTGCCGTATCCTGAGCCGACTGGTGACGACACGGATGCAAGCCTGGCTATCGGCGAGCGCCCTGCATCTCGAGAAAAAAGTCCTGTTGATCGGCTTGCTCGGTTTTTCCAGCGGCTTGCCATTGCTGCTGGTTGGCGCCACGCTTTCCGCGTGGCTTCGTGAAGAAGGCACTTCGCTGACCGATATCGGCTGGTTTTCCCTGGCTGGTGCTGCGTATGTCCTCAAATTCGCCTGGGCGCCGCTGGTTGACAGAATGCCCATCCCCTTGCTCGGTCGGCTCGTCGGACAGCGCCGCAGCTGGCTACTGCTGTCCCAGCTTGCGGTCATGGGGGCGATCCTGGCATTGGGATCTTCCAGCCCCGGTACCGGTCTGGCCGGGACAGCCTTCTGCGTTGTTGTCCTCGCTTTTGCCTCGGCGACACAGGATATCGTTGTTGACGCCTACAGGATCGAAAGCCTTGATGAAAAGCGCATGGGTGCCGGTCAGGCCAACTACGTCGTCGGCTATCGTCTGGCCTGTCTGCTGGCCGGCGCGGGTGTTCTGATCCTGGCCGATCATGTCGGCTGGTTCCGGGCCTATGCGGTGATGGCCGTATTTGTTGTTATCGGCATTGCAGCAACACTAGCTGCGCATGAGCCGAAACGCCCGCCGTTGCCTGCGATTACCGGCGTGACGTTTATCGGCAAGACGCTGTCGGCGCTCCGTGAAACAGTTTGGATGCCGCTTCAGGATTTCATTGGGCGCTCCAACTGGCTGACGATCCTTGCGTTCATCGCGCTGTATAAACTGGGCGATGCCATGCTCGGCGTCATGGCCAATCCGTTCTATCTGGACATCGGCTTTTCGAAGACAGAAATCGGACTGGTGACCAAGGGATTCGGGCTCACTGCAACGCTGCTGGGTGGCATAATCGGCGGTGCGGTCGTCGCCCGCTACGGCACACTTCGGGCGCTGATGTTCGGTGGAATTTTGCAGGCGATCTCAAACGTCGTGTTCGCCCTGCAGGCCTGGGTCGGGCCGGCGCTGCCGATGCTGTTTGTCACTATCGGGATTGAAAACCTGACCGGCGGTATCGGCACCATTGCCTTCGTTGCGTATCTGTCCGGTCTCTGCAACGTCGCCTATACGGCGACGCAGTTTGCCCTGTTGTCGTCTTTGATGGCACTGGCCAGAACCGTGTTTGCTTCCGGTGGCGGCTGGCTTGCCGACCGCACCGACTGGGTGTCGTATTTCCTGATGACCGGTGTGGCGGCGATCCCGGGTCTGCTGCTGCTGGTCTGGCTTATGAAGCGGGTGCCTTTGCCAGCAAGCCCTGAAGCGCCGCAATAACGGCATCCGCCGGAATCGCGGACATTTCCCGGGAGCCGAATGTTGCGGCCCGCACCACGGCGATGTGCGGGCACATCGGCGGGAACTTCTCGTAAACGGTCGGCCCGTAAAGAGCGACCAGCGGTGCGCCGCCGACTGCCAGCATATGCGCGATGCCGGAATCGTTGGATACCGCCGCCGACATTCTTTCGGCCAGTGCAATGCTCAGCAATGGGTTGAAGTTGTGCGACTGAGCCCCTTGCCCTGCCTGCAACGGCATCAAGGCTTCCGGCAGTTGCTGGCGGATCACCTCTGCCCATTCCAGCTCCTGCGGGCCGATCAGAAATACCGGTCGGGTACCTGTTTGCTGCAGGGATGCGGCGACGGCCATGAAACGGTCGAGCGGCCAGCATTTGGGCCTGCCGCCTGAGCCCGGCGCAAAGGCGATATAATTGGCGCCGTCCGGTAACAGGACGCGGGCCTGCTCGCGAAAGGTTGCTGGGATATCAAGATCAAGTCTGTCCGGCGTCGGAAATGTTTTCCCCGATGCAATCTCCAGCAGATCGAGCATCTGTCTTTGCATGGCACGGGGAAATTTATAACCGGATTTCGGCCTGGCCGACGACAGCAGAAATTTTGCCGCCGGCGAGATAAAGTAGCGATGCCGGATCCGCATGGCCGACAGTGCTGTCGAGAAATTCCGCTGTGTGTCGATCACCAGATCGAACGATCGGTCGGGTAAGGGACGTCTGGCAAAAAGTTCTTTCGGGCTATGGCCGATACCGCCGTATTCGATGATCTCGTCCAATTGATCGGCGACCAGTGCATTCAGGGCACCGGCATAGACGGTGGTTTCCTTGCCGGCAAACCAGGTCAGCCGCGCATGCGGAAAAGCACGGCGCAAGCCGCGCACGAACGGCAGCTTCAAAAGACCATCGCCAAGACGGTCGAGCCCGACGTGAACAAGCACACTCTGCAATGTGTCTGCGGATTTGATCATGTGCACGCCCCCTCCCGAACCGCTTAGCACATTGGTTAAATTTTGTAGAGCGAAAGCATCGGTTTTACGGTCACGCCGATAACGGTTTCGGCGGTCTGGCCAGCAGGGCGACGGCGGCACTGGCAAAACCGAACACGGCGAAGGTGGCAAGCGATGCATTGTAGGTGCCGGTATAATCGCGCAGCGCGCCGGCAATCAACGGCCCGGCAGCCTGGCTTGCAACCTGAACGGTCAGCGCCGCACCGCGGATCGCGCCGTAACTGCGGCGGCCGAAAAAGTCTGCCCAGGCTATCGGCAGGATGGTCAGCATGCCGCCGATGCCGCAGCCAAACAGGGCCGCCGCACCATAGGCCATGAGGGTTGAATGGACTTCGTGCATGGCCAGCGCCGCACTGCCCAGCAACAGACCGACCAGCACAAGCGCGAACCGCAAGCCGATCCTTTTCGGCCAGAAACCATAAGCGAAGCCGGTAATCGCCGAGACCAGCGAGAAGGTACTGACGGCCGTCGCTGCGACCGTCACGTCCAGTCCCCGTTCGATCAGCAGCGGTGCCTGATGCAGACTGACACCGGCCTGGATCGGATAGACCAGCAGCGTAAAGGCACTGAGCATCCAGAAGGCCGGCGTTCGCATCGCCTGGGTGCGTGTGAACGCGGGTTCAGGCGTTGGTGCTGCATGTGCCGCAGCCAGCGTCGTCTCGCTCGGCTCAATCCCTGCTTTTGGATGCGCGATGCCGTCAATGTTGAAGCCCAGATCTTCCGGGCGACGGACAAGCAACAACCATGTCGGTACGAACCCGACGATCAGGACCGTAGCACCAACGGCCAGCC
>JANRAT010000057.1 GCA_030727885.1 Rhodospirillales bacterium
CGCCTAACCTCTCCCCCTGAAGGGGGAGAGGGATACGTTGGTCATGCGCGTATCCGAGCGTCCCTCTCCCCTACGCAGTGGGGGAGAGGACAGGTGAGGAGGCTGCTACCCGAACGCCCGGTAACGCCGGACGATCTCTTCTTCCGTCAGGTCGGCTTCAATCTGTTTCAAGCGTTCGGCTTCCAGGCAGGTGCGGACCCGTCCGGTCCATGGCTCGACACCGCTGGGCACGGGTGCATCATCGCTGGCCATATGAGGTGCGTAATCGGCGAACATCTGAAGTACATGGCGGAACGCTTCGACCTCCAGATCCTGAAATTTGCATTTTTCGGCAATTGGAAAACGGCGCACCTCGACAATCGGGCCACTGTCGACCGATGCCGCCATTTCATGCAGCGTCACACCGAATGTCGTGGCACCATCGTAAATTGCAAAGCCGGCCGTGTAGCTGCCCGGGAATTCAGGCGGTCCGGGATGAAAATTGTATGCAGGCCCTTCGAGCTTTGCCAGCACCCCGGCTGGGACGATAACGCTGGTCAGAAAAGCGATTAACCGGCATCCGACCATGTCATGTGCTGAGGCCGTGCTGAGCGTTTCTGCGTCCTGCACTACATCCAGGGCGAGGTCCGGATTATGCTTTTGCAGCATCCCCGACAGATGCGGGGCTTCCAATTCTCCGGTAAGCAGTATGATTCGTTTCGGCATTTCAAGACGCTAGCATGTTGTTGAGAAACCCGATAGGCTATATGCGTGTGAATATCCCAAGCGGAAATAATCCGTAATGGATGTGATAGATAGAATGTGCGGCCTGCCTTTATGGGTTCCGTATTAGAGGGAAGCGGAAACAATGTCTGTTTGTGCCTGCAAGCATAACGGATATTGCTGGTTTGTGAGTCCTATCCAAGGGTAATACCAGAGGAACAGACAAACAAAGTCATGTCATAAGAAGAACAAGACGACACTTCCCAGACTCCTCCAAAAGCCTACCTCGAGCTGGTGCGCACCCTGACCCATGAGGTCCGCACACCGCTCAGTACGATCATCGGTTTTGCCGATATGATTGAAAACGAAATGCTGGGCCCCATCGGCAATCACAGATACCGTGATTATGCCGAGAACATCCACAAAGCCGGACGCGTTATTCTGGAAACACTGGATGATATTTCTCAACCGGCCCACTTTGCACACTATAAAGAACAGCAAAATGATTTCCGTCACCTGATTGAACTGGCCCCTGATCTGATCTGCATTTGCCGGGAAGGCAAAATCGAACTGATCAATCCGGCAGGTGCCGGAATGCTGGGTGTCTGGCCGCTGGAAACTCTCAAGGATCGGCTGTTCTTCGATTTCATTCACCCGGATTTCAAGGACCTGCTCAGCCCGGACCTGACAGACCTTGCTGCAGAAAAGTTGCGGGTACCCGTGAAACTGATCCGTAGTGATGACCTGACCGTCGAAGTCGAGATTGCCGCCCTGCCTTTCTCAGGCTCCGGCACGACAGAAGGTGACGCCGTGATGGTCATCGCGCGCGACGTTACGGAACGCAACCGTGCACTTGCCGCCGTGCAGCAACGAGAAGAGAATTTACGGCTGGTCATGGATGCCGTTGCAGATGGCATTGTCACCGTCGACACCGAAGGCAACATCGAAATGGTCAATGCCTCGATCGAACGCATGTTCGGCACAAGTGCCAATATGCTTATCGATCAGCATATCGGCATTCTGATCCCGGCTTTTACCGGCACAGCACCCCATCAGTTCATCAAGCACATTCTCCAAGACGACGCCTATTTCGGTCTGGAAAAAGTTCCGGAAATGACAGGGCGGCGCAGCGACGGGAGCGATGTGCCTGTTGAAGTGGATTTCACCGAGTCTACGGCTGCCGGACAGCACCGTTATATCGGCATGATTCGCGATATCACGGCCCGAAAAAATTATGAGAACCGGCTTCGTGCCATGGCGACACGCGATGAACTCACCGGGCTCGCCAATCGCAACCTGATGTCGGAACGCCTTGTCGAGGCGATGCGGCGGGTCGATCAGGATGGCAGTCAACTGGCACTGATTTACGTCGATCTGGATCAGTTTCAGAACATCAACGACGCCTTTGGTCATGAAGTCGGCGACGAGATCATTGTCATGACAAGCCGCCGGATTCAATCCTGTGCCCGCGATACAGACAGCATAGCCCGCACCGGCGGTGACGAGTTTCACATTCTCATGCAGGGTATAACCGGTGAAGACGAAGCCATTCGCTTTGCCGATAAATTGCTGGTTGCCCTGTCCAGCCAGTATGCCATCGACGGACGAGAAATCTTTTCATCAGCAAGCATTGGTGTGTGTACCTATCCGCAGCATGCCGCAACAATGTCTGAATTGATGCGCAACGTTGATACGGCCGCCAACAATGCCAAACGCGATGGACGCAATAATTGCAAAATCTATACGCCCAGCATGTCCGAAGTCGTTCACCGGCGCGTCGAGATCGGCCACCAGTTGCGCCGGGCCCTGGAAAACGACGAACTGACACTGCACTATCAGGCCAAGGTTGATCTGTCGACACAGCGGGTTATCGGCGCCGAAGCCCTGCTGCGCTGGTCAAATGACAAGCTCGGCTTCGTATCCCCGGAAGAGTTCATCCCGATTGCCGAGGAAACCGGATTGATCGTGCCGATTGGTGAATGGGTGCTCCGCACTGCATGCCGTGAAGCCGCCCTTTGGCGCAGTGCTGACGGCAAGCCCGTACAAGTCGCCGTTAACTTGTCGGCCTTGCAGTTTTCCCATGGTGATCTGGTTGCACGCACGATCAGCAGTCTCAAGGATTCCGGACTGGATCCCAGGAATCTTGATCTTGAGCTGACCGAAAGCCTGCTCGTCGAACGCCCTGATGAGACCATCGTAACGCTTAACCGACTCAAGGAACTGGGCATTTCAATTTCCATGGATGACTTCGGCACCGGGTATTCCTCGCTCAGTTATCTGACGCGGTTCCCGCTCGACTCGCTCAAGGTAGACCGGGCCTTTGTGACGGATTTGCCGGACGACCGGGATGCGGTTGTCGTCGTGCGCGCCATCGTCGGCATGGCCAAGCAGCTTGATCTGCATATCGTTGCAGAAGGGATCGAGACGTCGCGGCAGATGGAATTTCTGCATGGTCTTGGCTGTCATACCGGGCAAGGGTATTTGTTCTCGAAGCCGATACCGAACGCGCAATTCAAGGAACTTCTGAACGCGCGTGCCGCCGAATAGGCCTCTTCCCCTTATCGCCGGGCATCCGACCGGAATCGGTGTCGGCAGCAAAATTGCCCTATGTGCTTGAGCATCCTCGGGGAATTGGGCATTCTCGGCGCGTTTTCCTGATACGAGATGGAATATTTGGATATGCCGGACAAGCGCGTTTACCTGTTTGATACCACGCTCCGCGACGGGGCGCAGACCCAAGGCGTGGATTTCAATCCCGCTGACAAGGAACTCATTGCGCGCGAACTGGACAAGATCGGCATTGATTACATCGAAGGCGGCTGGCCGGGCGCCAATCCGACCGACAACAGCTTTTTCGCCAATCCGCCAAAACTGAAGCGGGCCCGCATGACGGCTTTCGGCATGACCCGTCGCCCCGGACGCAGCGCCGACAACGATCCCGGTCTGATGGGCATTCTGGAACCGGATGTACCGTGCGTCTGCATGGTCGGCAAATCGTGGGACTTTCATGTCGATGTGGCGCTGGAAATCGAGCACGATGAAAACATCCGCATGATCGCCGACAGTGTCGCGCTGGCCAAGACCCGCAAGGAAGAGGTCATGTTCGATGCCGAGCACTTCTTTGACGGCTACAAATCCAATCCCGACTTCGCCCTCGCCTGCCTGAAAGCCGCTTACGACAACGGCGCCCGGTGGGTGGTGCTGTGCGACACCAACGGCGGCACCCTGCCGCACGAAATCGACACCATCGTCAGGGCCGTGACCGAACATATCCCGGGCACGCACATTGGCATTCATGCCCATAATGATACCGGCAATGCGATTGCCAATTCCCTGGCCGCCGTCAATGCCGGCGCCAGACAGGTGCAGGGCACCCTGAACGGGCTTGGCGAGCGCTGCGGCAATGCCGACCTGATCGCCGTGATCCCGTCGCTGGTACTCAAGATGGGTTACCAGACCAATGTCAGTCACGAGGATCTGAAACAGCTCACGCATATTTCAAGACTGCTCGATGAACGGCTGAACCGGGCGCCGGCAAAAGGCGCCCCCTATGTCGGCGAGTCAGCGTTTGCCCACAAGGGCGGCCTGCATGTTTCGGCAGTCGAGAAAGACCCGCGCACTTACGAGCACATCGAGCCGGCGCTTGTCGGCAATCGCCGTCACATCGTCGTCTCCGACCAGTCAGGCCGGTCCAACATCCTGGCCCGCTTTCGCGAGGTCGGCATCGAGATTGATCCGAAAGACAAGCGTATCGGCAAGCTTGTCGAGGCCGTCAAAGAAAACGAGTTCAACGGCTATGCCTACGACGGTGCCGAAGCCAGCTTCGAATTGCTGGCCCGCCGTGCGCTGGGCAGCGTGCCGGAGTTCTTCAGATGCTCGAACTTCCGGGTCATCGATGAACGCCGCTGGAATGTCGACGGTGATCTTGTGACGCTCTCCGAAGCCACCGTGAAGCTCAGCGTCGGCGGCATTGAACACATGACGGTTGCCGAAGGCAATGGCCCGGTGAATGCCCTCGATGCGGCCATGCGCAAGGTGCTGATGCCGATTTACCCGAGCCTCGAAGGGCTCAGGCTGATCGATTACAAGGTCCGCATTCTGACCCCCGGTGACGGCACCCGCGCCATCACCCGGGTGATGATAGAAAGCACCGATTCCAAGGGTGAGCACTGGTCGACGGTCGGCGTCTCTGCAAACATCATTGATGCGTCCTATAACGCGCTGCACGATTCGCTGATTTATCTGCTGTATCGCAGCGGTGCAGAAGAACCCCAAGAATCCTGATCGTGACAGCCTCGAATACCCATTCATTCGCCGTCATTCTGGTAGAGCCGCAGCTGGGGGAGAATATCGGCATGTGCGCCCGGGCCATGTGGAACTGCGGCGTCACTGACCTGAGGCTGGTCAATCCCCGCGACGGCTGGCCCTCTGACAGTGCCCGCGCCGCTGCATCGGGCGCCGACGTCGTCATTGATCAGGTACGTGTTTTTACCAGCACCGAAGAGGCCATAGCCGATCTGAATTTCGTGCTGGCAACCACGGCGCGCAGCCGCGACATGACCAAACCGGTCTTTACGCCGGCCGCGGCGGTCGGCGAGATGAAAAGGCGCACCCGTGATGCGCACCGATCCGGGGTGCTGTTCGGCAAGGAAGCCTGGGGCCTGAACAACGATGACGTGACGCTGGCCGACGCCGTGCTGACGGTGCCGCTCAACCCGGCTTTCACCTCGCTCAATCTGGCGCAGGCGGTGCTGTTGCTGAGCTATGAATGGTTCAATCTAGATGACGAGACGACGGCGCATGAACTGCGCATTCCGTCCGATACCCGCCCGGCCAACAAGCAGGAACTGACCATGCTGTTCGAGCATCTAGAGCGCGAACTCGACAAGGCCAATTTTTTCATGGTGTCTGAAAAGCGCCCGACGACCGTCCGTAAACTGCGCAACATGCTGTCACGTGCCGACATGACCGAGCAGGAAGTGCGGATGTTCAGGGGGATTATCTCGACCCTGTGCCGGGGCAAACCCGGCGATTAAATACGCTTGGAGAGCCAGATCGCCAATCTTGACCCGGTTTTGACCGCGGCTTTCAGGACTTCATAGCCGGGAGCATCTTCAGCCCCTTTATCAAGGGCGGTTTGACGGTGCTCCAGCTCTTCCAGCCTAAACGTCTCGAAAGTATCGCGGAGCTCGGTCTGGTCGCCCTCAAGATCAAGGGCGGCAACCTGCTCGGCGTAATGCTCGTCGATCACTTCCTCGACCGCCACCGTGCACGCGTGCGCGGCCTTTTCGCCCAGCAGCGCAGAGCCGGCACCAAGCGCAAATCCGGCCATATGCCAGAGCGGCAACAGGGCCGTCGGGCGGACCCGGTTGGCGCGGACCAGCTCGTTGAATTTCTGCAGGTGAACCCGTTCCTGTTCGGCCATATGCGCGATATCGGCACGGTCGGCACTGTTGCCGAGCACGGCAAGCTGTCCCTCGTAAATACGGACCGCACCATATTCACCGGCGTGATCGACGCGCATCATGCTTTCCAGCATGTCCTGCTTGCCGGGATCACCCGGTATCCGGTGCGGGGGCTTTTGCCGGCTCATGACGCCTTTGCGCCGCTCAGGCGACGCCACACCCAGAACGAGGTGGCGGCAAAAAATAACGAGGCGGCGACGTTGTAGGTGGCCATCGATATCCCGAACAGGGTCCAATCAATATCACCGCAGGATTTTACCGGTTTTTTCTGCAGGGCCGCCAGAAAATCCTCGGTCGTCGTGATGATCTCGCCGCTTGAGCCGCAGGGTGCTGCCGAAGTCCACCAGTGCTGCTCGACGCCGACGTGATAGAGAGCGATGCCGCCGCCGACCAGAAACACCACACCGGCAACCAGGGCAATCCGCTGGCGCATCACGGGTGTTACGAAATACAGCGCCGCAAACCCGAGCAGTGTGATCAGCGCGTATGGCACACGCTGGTATAGACACAGCACGCAGGGATCATAACCGAAACCGAACTGGGCGATATATGCCGTGCCGAGCGGACCCGCAGCTGCGGCCAGCAGGAACCAGGGAAACCAGCGGGCAATCGTTTGTTGATCAGGCATGGTTAAGATATAGGCCTCCCGGCGGCATTGGTTAAGTCAAAAACTTGAGCGCCAGTACCCCGGCCACCACCAGAACGCAGAAAAGCAGGGCCAGCAGGCCCAGGCGCTTTTCAATAAAGGTGCGGATCGTCGCGCCGAATTTCCACAACAGAAACGCAACCAGAAAGAACCGGCCGCCGCGCCCGACCAACGAGGCCAAAGCAAAGGAAAGCGGATCCATACCGGTAACGCCGCTGGCGATGGTGAAAATCTTGTAGGGGATCGGGCTGAAACCGGCGGTAAAGACGATCCACACCCCATTGTCATTATAGGCTTCACTGATCGCTTCAAATTTCGCCGTGGCGTGGTACATCTCGAGGATCGGTTTGCCGACCTCTTCGAACAGAGACGCACCGATATAATAGCCGAACAGGCCGCCACAAACTGAAGCCAGCGTGCAGACCAGGGCAAAGCGGAACCATTTCGGCCGTGCCGCCAGCACCATCGGGATCAGCAGCAGATCGGGCGGGACCAGAAAAAACGAGCTTTCGGTGAACGAAACCAGCGCCAGAATCCAGATCGCATGGCGATGCGAGGCCCACTGCAGGGTCTTGTCATAAAGGGCGCGCAACATGGCAGGGCGTCTCCAAAGACTCTTGCGGCAAAAACAATGCGCCGTCTTTAGCAGGCTCACTCCGGGCTGGCAACGGAGCCCTGAATTTTCAGTCCCACGGAGGTGTCGTGGTTATGGACAGAGCGGGCATGATACCCTATGTTCCCTCCGCTTCACGCCGTGCGGGTGTGGTGGAATTGGTAGACGCGCCGGACTCAAAATCCGGTTCCGTGAGGAGTGTCGGTTCGAGTCCGACCACCCGCACCAACTTTTCAGCTGTAAATAGATTTCCCTGAACCGGATGCTGCAAAAGCAACACCCTACCGATCGACAGGCTATCAGGGCCTTACGGCTTCAACGTAGACGGATTCTGCCGCGCGCTCATTAAGATCAAGCTCACCCGGATTCGCGATACCGGTTTCACCCGACGCCATGATCCTGACATCATCAAAGCCCGACCTGCTGAGAAGATTTGCCAAAGACTTGCCATCATACATCCATAAATGATGTCTAGGACCAATGATCATTGCCTTGATTCTGGCCCCCCATGATCGGGCCTGCGGTTGCGCCAGCAAGGTATCCGCGATCAGACGATCTGCATCGCCGTGGCTGTTATAATCGTCGATCATTATCTGCAGGTCAGGCACGGCAATGCGAACCCGCCCGCCCGGCACCAGCAACCGTCTGATCTCGCACAGGAATGCCTTGGCGCCATTGCGGTCAAGGTGTTCAAGGACATGCGAACTGTACACCACCTCGGCACTGGCATCTTTCAGGGGCACATGACGCGTCGCATCCGACCAGGCAATGTCATGCTTTCGGCAAAATGATATATAGCCGCGCTGCTCGTCCCCCAGAAGACGCATCAGGCCCAGCAAGCGGACCAGCACAGGACAGGCCGCGAGGCGCACGCTGAGGGAGTTGTCAAAATTGAGCCAGCCCTGCGTCGGCGTCATGCCGCAGCCTATGTTTACCCGATGTTTGCTCATCTCCACCTCTGGTCACGAAATAAGGCCAGTACAACAAGTCACACGGCCCCATCTTTATCGCATCTGCCAGGCTTATGCGACAAGGCCGCCAACAAAGTCACACATGGCTGTCTTATGGTTTTAATTTCAATACCTTGTAGTTTAGTATCAGGCACCCAATGATGGAGACGAAAGTGCGCGAAAACACCGACCCGGACTATGCGATCGAGATTGAGGGGCTGAGCAAGATTTACGCCGGGTCCAACAAGCAAGCACCCAAACACGCATTGAAGGATGTTTCACTGAAAATCAGACGCGGCTCGTTTTTCGGGTTGCTCGGGCCGAACGGTGCCGGCAAGTCGACGCTGATCAACATTCTCGCCGGACTGGTTAACAAGACCACCGGCAGTGCCAAAATCTGGGGTCACGATATCGATACCGAGATGCGCGCCGCCAGACGGGCCATCGGCGTGGTGCCGCAGGAATTGAACATTGACCCGTTCTTTACGCCGAGCGAATTACTGGATCTTCAGGCCGGGCTTTACGGCGTGCCGAAAGCAGAACGGCAGACCAGCCAAGTCCTCTCAGCGGTCGGCCTGTCCGACAAGGCCAACGCCTATACCCGGTCACTGTCCGGCGGCATGCGGCGCCGTTTGCTGGTCGGCAAGGCGATGGTTCACCGCCCAC
>JANRAT010000058.1 GCA_030727885.1 Rhodospirillales bacterium
TGTCAGGACCGCGCCTGTGATGCCGGCGACGGGCGGACCAGAAACGGCCCGCATCGTACCGATCTTGACGTGCGTCACGGGGTCAAGAAGCGCGAAGCCGCGATGTGCTCGACCGGCGAGCAGAAGGCCTTGCTGACCGGCCTCGTGCTCGCCCATGCGCGGATGCAGACCGTCGAGCAGGGGCGTTGTCCGGTTCTGCTGCTCGATGAAATTGTTGCGCATCTGGATCACGACCGCCGGCTGGCGCTGTTCGATCTGATCGATGATCTCGGCGCGCAGGTCTGGATGACCGGCACCGATCCTGAATTGTTCGACGGCATGCGTGGGCGTGCCGGATTTTTTGATGTTGCCGACGGCGCCATTCACGCCACTGAAGTTTAACCGACGTCCCAGTAATCGAGACCAGTAAACGAGAGCACCACGAGTATGAGCGAAGAAACCGAAATCGAAGCCGAAGCCATTGAAGAGACGGCTCTAGCCGCTGAACCGGCAGCCTATGGTGCTGACCAGATCAAAGTGCTGCGGGGACTGGATGCGGTGCGTAAAAGGCCTGGTATGTACATCGGCGATACGGATGACGGCTCCGGCTTGCATCACATGGTCTATGAAGTGGTCGATAATGCCATCGATGAAGCGCTGGCCGGCTATTGCGATATCGTCGAAGTGACGCTCAATGGTGACGGATCGATTTCAGTGTCTGATAACGGGCGCGGCATTCCGGTTGATATTCACCATGAAGAAGGCGTGTCGGCGGCGGAAGTCATCATGACGCAGCTGCATGCCGGCGGGAAATTCGATCAGAATTCATACAAGGTTTCAGGCGGACTGCACGGGGTTGGCGTCTCCGTGGTCAATGCGTTGTCAGACTGGCTGGATCTGACGATTTACCGCGACGGCAAGCAACACAATGTACGCTTTGAAAACGGCGAGACGGTTGAGCCGCTGAAGGTTGTCGGCGATGCGCCGATGACGGCAAAGGGCAAACCCTTGACCGGCTCTGTCATCACCTTCCATGCGTCATCAGAAACATTCACAAATACGGATTATGATCTCGGCACGCTCGAGCACCGCTTGCGTGAACTGGCGTTTCTGAATTCAGGCGTTGCTTTGCGATTGGTTGATAACCGCAATCCCGAGCCGGTTGTGATCGATATGCATTACGAAGGCGGGCTGGTTGAGTTCACCAAATATGTCGACCGCTCAAAGGCCTCGATCATGCTCGCGCCGGTTTCCGTGTTCGGCGAAAAAGAAGGCATCACCGTCGAAGTCGCGATGCAGTGGAACGACAGCTATCATGAAACCATGCTGTGCTTTACCAACAACATTCCGCAGCGCGACGGTGGCACGCATCTGGCCGGGTTCCGTGGCGCGCTGACCAGAACCATCAACAATTACATGTCGTCGGGACTGATCTCGAAAAAGGAAAAGATCGCTGTCACAGGTGATGATGCCCGCGAAGGGCTGACCTGCATTCTTTCGGTCAAGGTGCCGGACCCGAAATTCTCGTCACAGACCAAGGACAAGCTGGTGTCCTCTGAAGTGCGGCCGATTGTCGAAAATCTGGTCAGCGAGGGTCTCGATCAATGGTTTGAAGAAAACCCGTCAGAAGGCAAAAAAGTTCTGGCCAAGATTGTCGATGCCGCGAGTGCCCGCGAAGCCGCCCGTCGTGCTCGCGAGTTGACCCGCCGCAAGGG
>JANRAT010000059.1 GCA_030727885.1 Rhodospirillales bacterium
CCTTTGCCGGGCATCATTGGTCAGCACCACGGAGACTTCATAGGCCCTTGGCGGCAATGCAAGGAACCCGATCACCGATTGCAGCAGATCAGCGCAAAGCGGTTCTGGATCATCTATTGCTGCCAGCCAGCCTTCGTCTCCGATATCGATATCAACAGATAGATTATCCGGGCAAGCGTTTAAAGGAGGTGCAGTCTCAGGTTTCATTATCTTCCGGCGCACTTCCATCGTTCTTGTATTGCGCACCGGCCCCGCGCCATTTTTCAAGGTTATTGTAGGCATGCACGATCCGACCAACCAGCAAATGCCGCACCACATCCGTTTCCAGAAAACGCAGGAAGCGAATGCCCTCAACGTCTGCCAACGCTTCACGCGCATCGCGGAGACCGGAGCGCGTTCCCCTCGGCAGATCGACCTGACTGAGATCGCCGGTGATCACCATTCTCGAATTTTCACCAAGTCGGGTCAAAAACATCTTCATCTGAACGGCGGTCGTATTCTGCGCTTCATCCAGAATAACAAACGCTTTTGCCAGCGTGCGACCGCGCATAAAGGCCAACGGTGCCACTTCGATTTCTCCGCTCTCAAGCCGCTTCTGCACCTGCTGGGCGGGCATCATATCGTGCAGGGCGTCATACAGCGGACGCAGATAGGGGTCAACTTTTTCACGCATATCGCCGGGCAGGAAGCCCAGCTGTTCGCCGGCTTCTACCGCCGGGCGGGACAGAATGATCCGCTCAACATCGCCGCGAACCAGATACTCGACCGCCTTGGCCACGGCCAGATAGGTCTTGCCGGTACCAGCTGGACCCTCTGCGAAGACAAGTTCCGACTCATCGATTGCGCTTAAGTAATCCGCCTGCGTCGGCGTGCGCGCTGTCACCATCCGGTTTCGAACGCTGACGCCACTTTCCATGCCCGGCATAGGGCGCTCAGGCGCGGCCGAGAAACGCAGCATCGCATCAACTTCAGGCTGGTCCACATCCTGGCCTTTTTCCAGCCGCTGGTAGAGCGCATCAAGAACACCGATTGCGCGAGCCACCGCTTCGGCATCCCCGGCAATCGTCACCTCGTTGCCGCGGGCATGGATGACGACTTTCAGGCTATTTTCGATCTGCGCCAGATGGCTGTGGTGTGAACCGAACAGGGCAATCGCCAGGCCGTTCTTCGGAAACGTTTTCTTTCGGGTTATGGCGTTCGACCTTTTGGGCTTGGTCGCCGCACGACTGGTCCGGCTCAAGCGACCGCCTCCCGGCGCTGGCGCACAACACCTGAAAGACTGTTTGGATTGGCGCGATCAATCATCACCGGGATTATATCTCCGATATGGGTTGCCGATAATTCTGCGTGAACGGACTGCATATATGGACTTCTGCCCACCAGTTGGCCATCGCGGGCACTCTGCCTGTCAAACAGGACCGGCAATTCCTGACCAACACTGTCTTCATTAAAATCTTGTTGCTGACGGTTTATCTCTGCCTGCAGCACCTGCAAGCGCTCGGATTTGAGCTGTTCGGGGACATGGCCGTCCATATCAGCCGCCGGCGTGCCCGGTCTGGAGCTGTACTTGAAGGTATACGCCTGAGAGAACCCGATTTCGCGGACCAGTTGCATCGTCTGCTCGAAATCGGCGTCGCTTTCGCCCGGAAAGCCGACGATAAAATCAGATGACAGCGCAAGATCAGGC
>JANRAT010000060.1 GCA_030727885.1 Rhodospirillales bacterium
GTTTATCGGCATGCGTCGCCGACAGCCAGAAAATCGTACCAAACAATGCAAAACCAATAGCCAGCATGGCATATCGTCTGGTTAACATGGAATGTCTCCTCTCTCCTGCTTCTTCCCCACAAAGAAGCGAGACGTCATTCTCTACCGTTGATGTGAGGTTCATATAGCGATTTTGGGGTAGTATTCAAGTTTTTATTGTGCACTGCACAATAACTCGATAGACGCTGCCTTGCGGGCATTGGCCGGGCGTGGCAGAACGTCATACGCAAAAAACTTCGCTTTTAGGGGAAATCCATTGAAGACGCGTGTTCGTAAAGCCGTATTGCCTGTCGCGGGTCTGGGCACCCGCTTCCTGCCAGCCACCAAATGCATGCCAAAAGAAATGCTGCCGGTCGTCGACAAACCGCTGATCCAGTACGCTATTGAAGAAGCGGAAGCGGCGGGCATCGAGCAGTTCATGCTGATCACCGGTCGCGGCAAGAATTTGCTGGAAGACCATTTTGACCATGCTTTTGAGCTTGAACGAACGCTGGAACTGCGCGGCCGACTCAAGGAACTCGAAATGGTTCGTGATTTCCCCGAGCCGAGCAAAATCCAGTACATGCGCCAGCAACAGGCGCTCGGTCTCGGCCATGCGATCTGGTGTGCCCGTGATTTCGTTCGTGACGAGCCGTTCGCGGTTATTCTGCCGGACGATATGGTGCTCGCCGAAACCGGTTGCCTGAGCCAGATGATGGAAGCTTACGCCGAGGTTGGCGGCAATGTCGTCGCGGTCGGTGAAGTGCCGCGTGAGCATACCAACCGCTACGGCATTCTTGATGTCGAAAGTGACGATGGACGCATTGCCAAAGCACGCGGCGTGGTCGAGAAACCGGCGCCGGAAGATGCACCGTCCACCTTGTCGGTGATCGGGCGATACATCCTGCAGCCGGATATTTTTGCGCATCTGGACAAGAAACAAAAAGGTGCCGGAGGTGAAATTCAGCTGACCGACGCAATTGCGGCGACGCTTGGGACGGTTCCTCTGCATGGTCTCCGTTATCAGGGTCAGCGGTTCGACTGCGGATCGAAAGCCGGCTTTGTCGCCGCCAATGTGGCTTATGCCCTGGCCCGGGAAGATATGGAAAAAGACGTGCGCCTGGCCATTATGGAACTGCTTAAATAAACCGACTTCAGTGATCAGGTCTTGGGAGGGACCGCTATGGCACGTTACGTTCTGGCCATTGATCAGGGAACGACGTCAAGCAGGGCGCTGGTTCTGGATGACACCTGTCGGGTCGTTGGTTCCGCCCAGCAGGAGTTCCCGCAGCTCTATCCGGCGTCAGGCTGGGTCGAACACAATCCCGAAGATATCTGGCGATCTGTCGTCGGCACCTGCCGCGACGCGGTCAGCAACGCATCCCTTGAATTCAACGATATAGCGGCGATCGGCATCACCAATCAGCGCGAGACGACTGTGTTGTGGGACCGCACAACCGGTCAGCTCGTCTACAATGCCATTGTCTGGCAGGACCGGCGGACGGCGGATCTGACCAATGCGTTCAAGGACCGTGGCCATGAAGAATTGGTGCGCGCAACGACGGGGCTTTTGCTGGATCCATATTTTTCCGGCTCGAAAATAGCCTGGATTCTCGATCACGTTGAAGGGGCCAGGGCGCGGGCCGAAATCGGCGAGCTTGCTTTCGGCACCATCGACAGCTTTCTGATCTGGCGCATGACCGGTGGGGAGCGGCACGTTACCGATGCCACCAATGCCAGCAGAACATTACTCTATGACATTCACCGGGGCGCCTGGTCGGACGAGCTGCTGGCGTTATTCAACGTGCCGCGATCGCTGTTGCCTGACGTGCTGGATTGTGCCGCCGATTTCGGCATGACCGATCCCGCGATCTTTGGCCATGCAATCCCGATCACCGGTGTCGCCGGTGACCAGCAAGCGGCCAGCATCGGGCAGGCCTGTTTTCAGCCGGGCATGCTGAAAGCAACATACGGCACCGGCTGTTTTGCCATGCTGAATACCGGTGCTGATCCGGTGCGCTCCAACAATCGACTGCTGACGACGATTGCCTATCAGCTGGACGGCAAAATGACATATGCGCTGGAAGGCTCGATCTTTGTTGCCGGTGCCGCCGTGCAGTGGCTGCGTGATGGCCTTGGCATCATTGAGCGTGCCGATCAGACGGGCGCGATGGCGGCGCTGTCGCAGGAAGACGGCGTGTATCTGGTGCCGGCTTTCGTCGGTCTCGGCGCGCCCCATTGGGACCCGGACTGCCGGGCTGCGATGTTCGGGTTGACCCGGGCAACGGGGCCGAACGAGCTGGCCATGGCGGCTTTGGAAAGTGTCTGCTTTCAGACTCTCGATCTGATCGAGGCGATGCATCGTGACTGGCAAGGGGACAGCGAAACCGTGCTCCGGGTCGATGGCGGCATGGTTGCGTCGGACTGGATGCTGCAACGGCTGGCGGATATTCTGGACGCACCCGTCGACAGGCCGCAAATGCTCGAGACAACGGCGCTCGGTGCCGGCTATCTGGCCGGGATGCAGATCGGCCTCTATGGTGATCCGGCATCGTTTGCCAAGACATGGGCATGCGATGCGACGTACCGGCCGAAAATGAATACCGATATTCGCAGCCAGCGTATAGACGGCTGGCGCGAAGCGGTACGCCGGACGTTGACCTGAGCCCTCGTATATTTCAATAAACAGACTACGGCAGACTGTCAGCGCAATAGCGTCGCTGCCGCCAGCTCTTCGTATATCCCCTGAGTCACGTGTGCCCTTGGATTTTCTGCAAGCTCGGCCAAGCCGATGGTCCGGGTAATCGGGGGATTGCCGAAGGGGATTTTCTTCAAGGGTAGAGGAAAGCCGGAATCGACGCAGTTCTCTGGAATGATGGATACGCCTAGACCGCTGTAGACCATGGTCGCCACCGCCTGCAGGTTTTCCAGCTCCATCGTGATGTGCACGTTCAATGATCGCCGCTTCAGGTGTTCGTCGATCAACTTGCCGGACC
Source organism: Rhodospirillales bacterium (assembly GCA_030727885.1). GTDB lineage: Bacteria > Pseudomonadota > Alphaproteobacteria > Rhodospirillales > Casp-alpha2 > UBA4479. Next base: position 3,015 of record JANRAT010000060.1, read on the forward strand.
AGGCATTACTGTTGAAGCGAATATAAGGGTATTCTTCCAGTAGTACGCTGTCTTTCGTGGCTTTCGCATCTACGGGGGCAATGACGATGAATTGTTCACGGGCAATTGGACGCCAACGGAAATGGGTTTCGCTTTTGGGCGGGGTAATGATGATCGCCGCATCGATCTGGCGACTCATCAGACGTGCCACCAGATCGGCAGAATGGTCATCGACAAGACGGATGAGCAGGTTGGGAAAGCGCCGCTGACAAGCGGCCAGAGCTTTCGGCACGATACCGGTGAGGGTTGTCGGCATGGCGCCAAGAGCAAATTCGCCGATGAAATCCTTGGTCGCGATGGATCGTTCCAGCTTGTCGTATTCGGCAACGATACCATGAACCGTGCTGAGGATGGAACGTCCTTGCCGGTTCAGGATGGGTGGCCGCTTGGTGCGGTCAAAAAGCGCAGTGCCGAATGTTTCCTCAAGCGCTTTCATCTGCAGACTGACGGCTGAAGGTGTGCGGTTGAGAATTTGCGCTGCGGCCATGAAGCCGCCGGCCTCGGCGATGGTGATGAACGTTCTGAGGTAGCTGATACGCATGTGATCTCTCGTCCGTCATTGGATCGTGGGGCGATCCCCTGCGATGATTGATAAAATTTGAGAAACTTATATGCTAAATCAACACATGGTAAAAATAATTTACGATAAACGTAAGTATAACTTGGTTGTCTGGATTTATGAGCAGCAATAGCATCTGACGAGAGTTGTTTGTTCATCAAACGACGAAAACGACCATAAAAATCCAAATATCCGGTTTGTCAGGTTTGAATTGAACACTGAGGGTATAACCCGGACCGGCAGCAAGAAAAAAGGAATACGTAGATGTCTGAACAACCCCTTGGCAGTCCTGACGATGCCGCCGGTGCCCCTGCGGGCGGGATCGAAAGCTCCCCGGTCCGTGCAACCATTCCGGCTCACGAAGTCGGTAGCGTCAGCTTGTCGCCGTTGGGTTCCTTTGAAGCCGGCAGTTACCAGACCTTCACCCTGGTCTATACCGCCGGCAAGTTCGGTATTGATGATTCCGGCTCGATGCGGATTTGCTTCCGCTTTGCCAGTGACCAGACCCGGCCCCAGTTCGATGATCCGAAGCGGCCGAACTTTTCCACGGTGGTCGCCTCCAACGGTGCCGTGCTGCAATATCATTATGACCCCAAGGGCAACGTCAGGCCTTGGGACCGTACCTTGTACATCAAGGTCGTGAAGGGCTTCCTGCGCGAGGGTGACACCATCACCGTGACCTTCGGCGATACCTCGCAAGGCTCGCCCGGCATGCGGCTGCAGACGTTCTGCGAAGATACCTTTGAATTCCACACCCTGATCGATCCGATTGCCACCTATTGCTATCAGCCGGTGCCGCACCAGCCGGTCATCAAGATCGTCTCCGGCCCGCCCGAGGTTTATCTGGCAGTCGCGCCGACGCTGCTCAAGACGGGCACGCCGTTTGCGCTCAAGATGAAGGGGGAAGACCGCTGGGGCAATCCGTCCGACCAGTGCAACGCCAGCTTCTCTCTGCGTGTCAGCGGCGGGGTTGCGGTGAACGGATTGCCGAAGTCCGTCACCTTCAAGCCGGGTGAATTCACCAACATCATCGAGGGGCTGTCGCTGCCGTCAGCCGGTGAAGTGGTGATCGAACTGGTTGATGCGAACGGAAACGTCGCTGCCGCCAGCAATCCGATCCGCGCCGTCGATGCGCCCGCCTACAAACATTTCTGGGGCGATCTGCACGGCCAGTCGGAAGAGACCATCGGCACCGGCAGTGCCCGGGAATATTTCGAGTTTGCCCGCGACAAGGCGTTTGTCGATGCGACCGGCCATCAGGGCAACGACTTCCAGATCACCTCGCCGTTCTGGAAGGAACTGGATGTGCTTTGCGAAGAATACGATGTGTCGGGCTCGTTCGTTGCGATCCCCGGCTATGAATGGTCCGGTAATACCGGGCTGGGCGGCGACCGCAACATGTATTTCCCGGAAGCGGGACGCACGCTGCGTCGTTCGTCGCATGCGCTGGTGCAGGATCACAGTGACCTTGCCAGCGATGCCAACAGTGCTGCCGAGCTGTTTCAGGCGCTGGCCGACAACAAGGAATGGGACGTCGTCGGTTATGCCCACTGCGGTGGCCGCTATGCCGACGTCAAGCTGGCGCACGACGGGCGCTTCGAGAAGTCGATGGAAGTGCACAGTTCCTGGGGCACGTTCGAATGGCTGGTTAAGGATGCCTTCGAGATGGGCTACCGGGTTGGTATCGTCTCCAACTCCGACGGCCATAAGGGACGGCCGGGGGCCAGCTATCCGGGGGCTTCGCTGTTTGGCGCGGTCGGCGGACTGACCTGTTTCCTGACCGATGACCTGTCCCGGAAATCGATCCTCGACGCGATGCGCAAACGCCATCATTACGGCACCACCGGCGGACACGGCGGGCGCCTGTTCATTGATGTTCAGGCAACGTTCTCCGAGACGGGAACCGTCTATCACGACGATCCCAATCTGGGGCCGAGCGCCGGTAAAACTGCATCAAGTGCGATTATGGGCGACATCGTGCATCTGCCGTCCGGCAGTGCCGAGCTCAGCATCGATATTCATGGTGCGCAGCCGATCGAGCGGGTCGATATCTTCAACGGTCTCGATCTTGTGGAAACCGTCCGGCCATATCATCACGACGATCTCGGCAACCGCATCAGGGTAATGTGGGAAGGGGCGGAATACCGTGGCCGCTTCCGCCAGGTCATCTGGGACGGCGAAGCGCATCTGTCGGACAACCGCATTCTGGCATCAAAGCCGATCAACTTCTTCAACCGAGACAAAACGCTGGATCAGATTTCGGAGACGGCGGTGAAGTGGCAGGCGCTGACCACCGGCAACATCGGCGGTTTTGATCTGTGGGTCGAGGATGCCTACGGCGGTACGCTGAAGATCGAGACGCCGCTGGTGAAATGCGGTGTGCCGTTGGAGGAAATCGGTCTGGAAGACGAAATCTTTGATAAAAGCGACATTCTGCCGCGATATCTGAAGATTTTCCGGCTGCCTGCGGAAAACCCGCACCGCCAAATGACCTTTACGCGGACCCTTGATCTTAAAGCCAGCGGCGACAATCCGATCTTCATTCGTGTGACCCAGGAAGACGGCACCCTGGCCTGGACCAGCCCGATCTACATCTATCGCTGAAAATCGGTGGAAAAACCTGCGCCTGCGGCGTAGGTTCCTGCCAACTTCGGCTGATACATGCGCCCGTCTGCCTGTTTGCAGCGCGGGCCGGGATTGAAAAGGTACGTTTAAGACCATGAAAGCATCGCAAATCGGTATCCAGGTTATGCGCGAAATGCCCGCTGATGCGGATGACCTCGCACAGGCATGGCTGGTTCGTGGCGGGTACTTGCAACAGCACGCTGCCGGAATCTACTGCGTGACCGGGCTCATGTACCGGGTCGAGGAAAAGGTGTCGCGGATTATCTCTGAAGAGATCACCCGTTACGGCGGCATGCAGATCAGGCTGCCGATCCTGCAGAGTGCAGAAATCTGGAAGCAGTCCGGCCGCTGGGCGGTTTATGAACACGCCAATCTGATGTTCCAGTCGACCGACCGCAAAGGCCGCATGTTCGGCCTCAGCCCGACCGCCGAGGAAGTGGTCTGTGATCTGGCCAAGCATCTGATCCGCTCACCGGCGCAGATGCCGCTCAACCTGTTTCAGCAGAACATGAAGTTCCGCGATGAGCTGCGTCCCCGTTCGGGGCTGCTGCGGTCACGCGAATTCATCATGATGGATGCCTACAGCTTCGACATGGATGAAGAGGGCCTTGATCTGTCGTATCGCAAGATGCGTCAGGCCTATCATGCCGTGTTCAAGAAAATGGGCTTCGAATACATCGTCGTGCAGGCGGATTCTGGCGCCATCGGCGGCTCGGCTTCCGAAGAATTCATGGCCATCAGCTCGGCTGGCGAAGACACGCTTTTGTATACCGACAGTTATGCTGCCAATGTGGAACGTGCTGCCAGTGAGGCGACGGCCCCGGTCAAAGCCGAAGACGGCCCGATGCAGATCATCGAGACGCCGGACAGTGAAACCATCACCAAGGTCGCCGATTTCGTTGGCGTGCATCCTTCGGCAGTGCTGAAAACGCTGGTCTTCGATCTTGTCTATCAGGACAGGGTCGAACCGGTGGTGGTGCTGATCCGCGGGGATTGCGACGTCAATCCGGTCAAGCTGTCCAACCATTTTGGTGCGATTGCAGCGCAGCCGTCCGACGTTGGTACGGTTCGCAAGGTAACCGGCTGCGAGCCCGGCTACGTCGGCCCGATCGGCATGTTGCCGGGTGCAAAGATGATTGCTGACAAGACCCTCGACGGCCTGACCAGTCTGGTTTCCGGCTGCTGCCAGAAGGACAAGCATGCCGTCAAAGCCATGCCCGGTCGTGATTTCCCGTTACCGGAGATGGTTGACCTTCGAACCGCCAATCCGGGTGAAATCGGCCCGGGTGGCCAACCCCTGCAGCAGTGCAAGGGGATCGAGATCGGCCACGTCTTCAAGCTTGGCACCAAGTACTCGGAAGCGCTCAACGCCGGGGTCATCGATTCCAACCAGAAGTTCCAGAACTTCCAGATGGGCTGTTACGGGATCGGCACGACGCGTATCCTGCAGACCATCGTCGATCAGAACTGTGATCAGGAAACCGGCATTCGCTGGCCGGTCGTGCTGGCCCCGTATCATGCGCACCTTATTCCGGTGAAGGCAGATAATCCTGAAATGATGGAAGCCGCGGAAAAGATGGCAGCAACGCTGGAAACCCGCGGTTGCGAATGCATCGTTGATGACCGCAAAGGCAGCCTCGGTTCCAAGCTGAAGGATGGCGACATTCTGGGCCTGCCGCTGCGGGTCGTGTTCGGCCGCGATCTGGCCGACGGCAAAGTCGAGATTTTCAACCGCCTGACCGACGAAAAAGACGTCGTCACGCTGGATGAAGCGGTCGAGCGTCTGTCCGGTTTCGTGATCAGCGAACTGGCCGCCGCCAACGCCCGCCGCGATGCAGTGATCGCCGAAGGGGTCTAGGCCCGCCTGTAAAATCTCTGAGCTGATACACCGTCACCCCGGCGCAGGCCGGGGTCCAGTGTTTCAACCATACACAAGCTTGTATTGATAGACCCTGCTGATCTGGATTCCGGCCTTCGCCGGAATGACGGCCGGGTTTAGCGTCCCTGTTCTTCCGCCAGCAGTCTGTAGGAATTGCGGCGGTCGGCCTGATCAAAGGTCCAGGTCAGTACCACCGCTTCGTCGATGCCGAGTTTGTCGGCGAGTTGATCCAGCTGTTTGTAGACGCTTGCCCCGGTGCCGATGATGGCGTTGGCGCGAAGCCCGTCGAGGCGGCGCTTGTCGATATCCGTGTACTCATACGCGGCAGCGGTTTCCGGTGATTGCAGGGCGCGAAGATCGCCTTTTTCGCGCAGCACCTTCCAGTGTGCCCTTGATGAGAATAGGTGTTCTGCTTCTGCTTCTGTCTCCGCTGCCAGTGCCCACACGCAGATGTTGGCGATCGGCTCGGGATAGTGCGCACTCGGTTTGTAGTTCTGCCGGTAAACCTGCATCGCCCGCTCAACACCCTGACCATCGGTGATGAAGTGGGCGAAGCAATAGGGAATGCCGAAATGCGCGGCGACCTGTGCGCCGAAATCCGAGGTGCCGAGCATCCAGATTTCCGGTGACGTCGGCCCCTGCGGTTTGGCGACAAGCCCCTGATGCGGGTGGCCGACCGTTAACGGCTGGCCCGACACCCAGGCCATCAGATCCAGCACATTGGCCGGAAACCGTTCGGCATCCTCAGCGGCGTTTGGGTTGAGCGCGTAAGCGGTCTTGCCGTCCGAGCCGGGTGCCCGGCCTAGACCCAGATC
>JANRAT010000061.1 GCA_030727885.1 Rhodospirillales bacterium
TTCTGGGGCATGCAGTATCACCCGGAATTTAACCTGCCGCACCTTGCCAATCTTTATCGGCGTTACGCTGACGACATGCTTTCACAGGGGTATTTCATTGATCGTGACGCTCTTGAGACCTACGCCAACGAATTGAGTGCGCTGCATCAGGATCCGAGCCGCCTTGATCTGCGGTGGCGGCTCGGGATCGATGACGATGTTCTGGATGCCGACATGCGCTGCCGGGAAATCCGCAATTGGGTCGAAAGTCTGATCTAGGGATTAAGTAGTTACCGTCGGCTGAGGGGCAGGCCAGTTATGGCTTTCTTCGGTCGCGTCCCGTGCCCAACGGTAAAATGCATCATAGAGATCCATTCCAGCCTGCAATTGTCGCAGATCATCCCGGTACATTCTCGATAGTCCGAGGGAAGCGGCCAATAGCCCGGCACATTCAGGGGCGAGCTCATGCCGGTCTGTATCAGCCCCCCGAACTATTGTCGCCAGGCGTAGCAAAGCATCGGTTTTAAGGGCAAATTCCTGGATCATTGTATCGAACGTGCAGGCCTCGCCTCGATGGCTCCAGAATGTCCCTTCGATATCAAACGGCGTCGCCTTGAATCGATCCGCCACATCGAGCACTTCTGCCGGCGCGACAAACAGGAACCGGGCATTCGGATCAACGAAACGCCGGATCAGCCATGGGCAGGCCAGTCGGTCGATTTTCGGGCGATGCCTGGTGACCCAAAGGGTCTGACCGTCGGCAGCCCGCGTAGGGATGGCAGAAACAGGAATCAATGGTTCACCAGCATCGCGCCATGCAAAATTGCCGCCTTCGAGGTTTTCTGCGGCAATCCCGTGCGTTCTCAGGATCGCAGCGGCGCCCTGGCTGAGTTTTTTGCCTTTTTGGCAGATGACGACAACTTTTTTGCCCGCCAGTTGCGGCACCAAGGCTGCAATATCACTGAAGGGGTGGCGGAAAGCCGTAGGAATTATACGTGGATCGGCCTGAAAATCCGGCTCAATGCAAATATCGACGATTATCGGCGCATCAGGTGTGCCGATTAGGCGGGAAAGCTGGGAAACGGAAATTGAATCTACTGACGCCATGTTGCGTCCTCCTTTGTAAAAGGTTCCAGGACGCGAAACTTGGGCTGACGCCTCACGGGGCGCTCGCGAGCCCCATAAAAAATGATGCAAGTACCCCTTTATGTTGTCAAGAACTGTCGTTTTAAAGGCCTTCCACCAGAATAATTGAAGTATTAGACAGCAAAGGGAATAGTTCTTGAAAGATAACCGGTTGGCTTTTTAACTGAAAAGTGCATTGCTTTGTTGTGGAAGGCAATTGCTGCGGACATTTTGACGAGGTTAAGTACCTATGCCTCCTGAAGACTATATTCGACGATCACCAATAAAATTCGACGATCTGAATTATCAGACTTGTTATGAATATTGGCTTCATTTGCGGGGGGCGCGCTTATCGCCGAGTTGGCGAGAATGGGATTGGATGGCCTTGCCGTTAAAGCTGATCCCTTATTTCCTTGTCGTTGACGTCAGACATGATCCCCTGGATTTTATTTACCGGTTCTGGGGGACCGCATCGGTGACGATGCATGGCAAAGATTTTACCAATCAGTCCATCAGCAAAATTCGCTCACCGTTGACAGCAAGGAGTACGGCCGCGCAATATGAAGAAGTCGTGTCGTATCATGAGGCCATTGGTTCGGAATACACAATTCAGGCGGGTGAAAGCGGCCCGCCTTATGTGCAAACCTCATTGCGTATGCCGTTTTCTGACGATGGTATATCCGTAACCCAGATCGCGACGTATTGCGACTGGAGCCGGGATTTGCAGAAAATCAGAGATGACCATCTCCGTGAGTTTAGCAGACCGGCTTAGCGAATGCGGTAAGCCTGATGGCAGGCATTGCAATTCTCAGTGATACCCTTCAGCGCCTTGTAGACCGCATGCTGAGATGTTTTGCCGGGGTTAAGTTCTGCATCCTGAGCAACGAGCACAAACTGACTGGCGGCATGATGCAGTTGTGTGCCTATGGCTTGCATCGGTTCTGGCATGTACGCCGCAAATGCATCGGCACCATGGTGTGACAGCGACGACATGCCGAGGCGCTTCTCGGCGATTGCAACAGACTTGTTGATGTTGCCTTCAGAGAGTTCACCCAATATCTCATCAAGTGCCGCAAGATGGTCGCGCATGTTGGCGAGCATATGTTCCTGCATCATCGGCGGAAGTTTGACCAGTTCACGTTTGTCTTCTGATGCTTCGGATGTCGAGATCATGAGGCATAAGACTGTTGCTGCAAAAAGTAATCCGAAAATCACTGTTCTGGTTTGTCGCATTTATCAATTCCTTCGCTTGATTTTAAGGCGTGCAGCAATTGGTAAAGATCTTGCCACAACAGCCCTTGCTGAAACATGATAAGTATCATGAATATAGATTTTATTGATCTGCTCATTGCAATGGCTGAAAGACGACGAAGCCTTAAACAGGAGGCTTTTCTTTTCCATCAGGACAGTGCTGTAAATGCTGTCTATGTTGTGCAAGAGGGAGCCATTGAGTTAACGCGATACCAGGAAGACGGCTCATCAATTATTCTTCAACACGCCGGCAGGCATTCCCTTGTTGCGGAAGCATCGGTTTACTCAGATGTCTATCATTGCCATGCTGTTGCCGTAGAGCCGACTTCCGTTTTTGAAGTATCCAAGGCAACGTTCCTTGGATGCTTCCGTGAAGATTCTGAATTTGCACAATTGTGGGCACAGCATTTGGCGCGTGAAGTCCAGTCTGCGCGTGTGCGGAGTGAAATATTAAGCCGTAAAACGGTCGCAGATCGTCTGGATGGCTGGTTGGCATGGCGGAACGAAGATTTGCCCGCAAAAGGCCAATGGAAAAGCGTGGCAACACAGATCGGTGTTAGTGCCGAGGCTCTTTACAGGGAACTCGCAAAACGACGACCCGCATAGTTCTGTATACGACCTGATCAGTATTTAACTTACTTGAATTTCGCCTTTCTCGATGAGTTCGAGACAAGCTTTAACAACGTCCGGGTCATAATGTGTCCCCGCACAATCCTTAATGATATCAACAGCGGATTCAATTCCTAATCCGGCGCGATAAGGACGATGGCTGGCGGCAGCCTCAAGTGTGTCGGCTACACCCAGTATTCGAGCTTCAAGAAGAATCTCCGTTCCAACAAGGCCTTTCGGATAGCCGCTACCGTCTATGCGCTCGTGATGTTGTTCAACAATATCGGCAATCGGCCATTCAAAATCGATATTTCGAATGAAATTCGCACCAGCTTCAGGGTGAGTCTTGATGATTGCAAATTCCGCTTTTGATAGACGCGATGGTTTGCTGAGTATTTCCGTCGGAATTTTGATCTTTCCGATATCATGAATAATCGCAGCTAGCTCAAGGCCATTTACTCGCTGTTCGTCCAAACCCATATGCTTTGCAATTTTCACAGCAATTGCTGCAACCCGCTCTTCATGGCCGGCTGTATAAGGATCCCGAGCCTCGAGAACCGACGAAAGAGCATAAATCGTCTTTTTTAATGTCTCGGATAGTGCCGCGGTCATCCTCACACGGTCGGAAATATCGGTGCCATATAGATTGGTGTATTTTTCAGATTGTATCGGAACGATGTTGAACATGAAAACCTTGTCGGCGACCCGAAGTTCATGGGTTTTTTCATGATTAGCCATCATTGCCTGATTGATAAACCGCGACCATTCCAGTTGATCGTGAGGGACGCCGGCAAGTCCGTCCATCAATTCAATGGCGGCTTCATTTGAAAGCAGTACATTGCCATTCTTGTCAACGCGTAGAACCGGATTGGGATTTTGCAATGGCATGTTGGCAAGATCGCGTGCATTCGCTTCGGCACGGCGTTGATCAGTAACATCTGCAGCGAAAGCAATGAAGCTGATGAAATTGCCATCGGCATCGCTGTCTGCTGTATAATACCAATGTACGGTGCGTGTTTGGCCTGTCGTCGATACAAGATTATTTTCGTGTTCAGCGATAAAGTCCCAGGATTCCTCGTCGAAGAAATCTAATAATGCTGCCCAGGTGCCTTCACGGAGATCTTCTGCGACAAATCTATCAATCCATTTGGTGCCGATTACGCTCTCGCGAGTTGCCTCGATTATCTCTAATGTCTTGTCATTGACTTCAGTGATATTCCCTTGTGAATCAAGGGCGAGAAAAAGATTTCCAGCGGATTTGAGATATCGTCGTGCGCGCTCTTCAAGCTGCACACTTTCCGTAACGTCAAGGATGACACCTTGCGCCTGGCATGCCGTGCCATCACTGTCGTAGTTGATATGTGTCCAATCGGATATCCATCTCACGCGCCCTGTTTTGGTAACGATCCGATAGCGTTGATAGAAATTATTGATGCCTTTATTGATATTATTTTCGACTTCCGATGTAATACGTTCGAGGTCATCGGGGAAAATGATTTCGGCATAATCTATCTCACCATCAAAAAATTCAGCGGGCTGGTATCCAAACAGGGTTATGCTGTCCGACACAAAAGCGACAGGCCAGCCTTCGCTTAAATCCCAGATGAATGCAATGACCGGGCCGCCGTTGACGATAGATTCAAGTTGTCGTACCCGTGCTTTGAGACCGGCCAGCTCAACGGCATCAATATTTGTATATGTAACGGGTTGGTCCATGAAAGTGGGTCTATCTTTGCTAAGATTTATATCTACTTTCACCAATGTTGCTGCTGTGTGAGTTAAGGGGCAATGAAATTTAAGGCGACCACTTAACTTACCTCATAAAATTTAAGAGAGTTCATGAAATGCAATAATAGCCGATAACCAGAGCATCGACCGCTTTAACCATAAACCAATACGATATTAACGAATATATTGGTGTATTGAAACGTACAGGTCAGAAATATTTAAATAGATGTCGACATACCGAGGCTTGCTGCCTGACGGCGTTCGAAGGCGCGGCAAGTCTCATCATATTGGTGGCCATGAATACCACCCCGGATCGTACCTGGCTTAATAGACCAGAAATAATCTTTCCAACTATCGGGTAACAGGAGTGAATCAGGCGGAGCCAGCCAAAGCCTGCTCAACATACGCTTTTGTTCAGGGGAGTCATAATCGACATAATCTGTACGGGAATGCAGCATGACATGATTATTCAGAATCTGCAGATCTCCAGGTTCCAGATACATGTTATACATGAGTTCAGGACGCTTCAGGATTTCATCAAGAAGGTCCATTGTCTCGCGCTGTTGATCGGTAAGCTGCGGGACTCCGGGAATTTTTTGTGCCGTCTGAACGCGGTTACGATTCCATTTGCCGAACACGCGACCATCAGCAAAATCAAATAGTGGCTGACCGTAAAATACGGTTTCTTCAGGTGACTCTTCATTCTGGCGGCTGAAATAGAAATTCTGATGCGCAATTTCGGCGAGATCGGGGCGCTCGGCCATAAGCTGACGTCGCGCCGTCATGCTGCTGGAAATCATGCTTTGCCCGCCGGATTTGGCTTTGTTGTAACAAAACAGCGAAACCAGGTCGCAGCCATCGGCATGGAAATCAAGTTTGGCATTCGAGGAGTATCCACGGCCACTGGCAGCACGGTAATCGGTGCCAACGTCGCGAACGGCTGATATGTATTGAGTGGCTTTGCCCTGTGGTCGAGGCACACCAATGTGCAGACCAATCCCCCACGACATTAACTCAAATTCCTTCTCGCTCAGATCATCACGAGGCAAACCATGCACCAATGCGATGCCGCGACCGTGATGGGCTTCGTTGTAAGCATTTGAAAGCGTTTTCCAGGCAGGTCCGAGATCAAAATCCTCGCGACTATAATCAAACAGCGGACGATCCGGGTCATAGGCTTTCTTGGCGACAAGCTTCAAATGCGCCCGTGCCTTGTCATCAATCGTATAAACCCAGCTTTGATCTGCATTGAGATCGGCAACCCGCCATTCAACGAGCGAGCCTGTATTGATCATGTTCATTATGTTCCCTCCAGGAGAGGGCACTATACCCCGATGATAAATTAAACGAGAAATACAATTACTTTATCAATTCATAGATAAATATAATTAATGGTTCTTAGCTCAACAGATTGCTGCCACGGATTCCGTCAAAGATGAATTGAACGGCGAGCGCGGTGAGAAGAACGCCAATCACCCGCGATATGACGTTGAGAGCTGTGATGCCGAGCAGTTTTTGAATCTGGGTTGCCATCAGCAGCAAGATCAGGGACAGGCTAAGATTGGCAAACAGGGCCAGCAGCACGGCCGTGGTCCGCAGCACATCGCCATGGGCATCGGCCATCAACAGAACGACGGCACCCATCGTGCCGGCACCAGCGATCAGGGGGGTGGCTAACGGGAAAACCGAGATATCGGCCTTGTGGGCAGCTTCTTCGGCTTCATCGGCAGTGGTTGTGCTGATACCGCTGGAATGGGCCAGCACCATATTGATGCCGACAAGCAGCAATAAAATCCCACCCGCAGTTTTTAATGAAAACAAGGTAATCCCAAGATAGCCCAGAACAGACTTCCCGAAGAATGCAAATGCCAGCAGTATGATTGTCGCAACTAGGACGCCCTTGATCGCCATGCGGCGGCGATGTGCTGACGGCATGCCTGCAGTCAGTCCGGCAAAGATCGCGGCCACATCGATCGGACCGATTACCGCGAAAAAGGTGGTAAAGGCGACAAGACCGGTTTCTATGACCTTTGGCGAAATGTCCATTGATCCCCCATCAACATGCCAAGACCAGAAAGACCAAGGAACACCTTAACACTGCTTTGGTCAATGTTGCACAAAGGGAGTCACGAAAACGTCGTTTGCCATCGATGCAGCAAAAGCTAGTTTTATGCATGATGACGCATGATGTTAGTTTCGTTTTTCTGCATGGATTTCTCGGTCGCGCGGAAACCCGCTTTGCGGGACGTACCTTCGAGTATTTCAGGGGGTTGAGGTCCGTTGTCGCCGCAACCGGTATTGATGCGCATGTGCCGCAGATGCCGCTCATTACGGGAATCGAGGAACGCGCTGAACACGTCCAACCCCTGTTGAACGAGATTACATCAGCTAAAGTCGTGCTGGTTGGTGTCAGCATGGGGGGGCTGGTCGCGCGTGCCCTAGCCAGCCGGCACGATCCGGAACATCGCATCACAACCGTTGCTACCATTGCCACGCCGCACCGTGGCTCGCCGCAGGCTGACCGTACGCTTGCCGGAAACACTAGGTTGCCGGGATATCTTGTCGAGCAGTTTCGCCCGGCCCTGCATGACCTGACCGTTGCCGAAGCCAGAGCCTTCAATGCAAGAACCCCGGATCGTGACGATGTGCGATACCTGTCATGGGCTTTTGCCCGCGATAACAATGAGATGCCGGGCCTGTTCAAAAAACGCCAGCAGCGGATTTTTGAACTTGAGGGGCCGAATGACGGGCTGGTTTCCGTGCAGTCGGCAAGCTGGGGCAAACTGATGGAGATCGAGCGGGCCGATCATCTGGAATGTATCGGCTGGTCTCCGGCGTTCGCCAAAAAAGAAATTGCCAGACCTTATGATCAGCAAGGGCTATGGCGGCGTGTGATTGCCGCATGCCTGTGCTGATCATAGCGAGTCCGTCTTAGACTTTCCCAGACATGGATGCGTCATACATCTTGCGCATTTCGGCGGCACCGACATGCACCGGATTACCGCCGGCAGTCGGGTCTTCTGCGGCCATCTTTGCCAGTTCATCCAGTCTTGATCCATCGACGCCAAGCTCTTCGGCGGTGTGCGGAATCTTGAACTGTTTTCTGAGATCAAGCACCCAGTCCTGAACATCATCGAAGCTGTCGCCGATACCAAGCCAGCGGGCGAGGCGGGCCAGTTTGTCGTCGATAGCACTGCGGTTGAAGGTCAGGACATAGGGCATGAAGACGGCATTGGTCAGGCCGTGGTGGGTATCGAAGATCGATCCGACCGGATGCGACAGCGAGTGAATGGCACCGAGACCCTTCTGGAAGGCAACGGCACCCATTGCAGCAGCCGACATCATGTGAGCGCGGGCTGTCAGGTTGGAACCGTCGGCAACGGCAATCGGCAGCCATTCCTTGACCAGACGCATGCCTTCGACGGCAATGCCTTCGGCCATCGGGTGATAGAACGGAGCGCAATACGCTTCCAGACAGTGTGCCAGAGCATCCATGCCGGTCCATGCCGTGATATTGGCGGGCAGTCCCTGAAGCAGTTCCGGATCGCAGATGACCACGGCGGGCATCAGTTTCGGATGGAAGATGATCTTTTTGGTGTGCGTGCGCTCGTCAGTGATGACGCCAGCACGGCCAACTTCGGAACCGGTGCCGGAGGTGGTCGGGATGGCGATAATCGGGGCGATGCCGTCCGGATCGGCCAGCTGCCAGTTACTGCCGATGTCTTCAAAGTCCCACATTGGCCGGGTTTGACCGACCATAAGCGCGATGACTTTGGCGCAATCCATGGCACTGCCGCCGCCCCAGGCGATGACGCCGTCATGGTTGCCGGCTCTATAAGCATCCAGACCGGCTGCGACGTTAGCGCTGATGGGGTTGCCGCGGACTTCGGAAAAAACCACGGCCGGAATACCGGCGGCTTCAAGATCGGACAGGGCCGCCGGGATCATTGGCAGTTTGGCAAGGCAGGGGTCGGTAACCAGTAGCGGGCGATTGATACCCTGAGCTT
>JANRAT010000062.1 GCA_030727885.1 Rhodospirillales bacterium
TGCTCATGCTGTTAACCCGAACATCTCGATGCCGCCAAAACCGGCAGTCTTTCATGGTGTGCCGGCTGGTCCCGCATATGGTTTCTCCATGGGTAAATTCGTTCTCTCGAAACCCGGTACCAAAAAAGTTATAATGATCGAGCACAGCAACGACTGGGCAAAAAGCTACGCTGATCCGACCCGCGAATACATGAAGGCGCATGGCGTTGAGCCGAGCGAAGTCATGTACATGGAACGCGGTCAGACGGATGCAACGGCCCAGGTCCTGAAAATCAAACAGGCCAAGCCGGACTTCATCGTCGCTTCACTGTATGAAGCCGAAACCGTGATCTTCCTGAAGGATCTGAAAAAATATGGCGTCGACGTTCCCGTCATGGGCGCAGCCGGTACCGATCTCGAGAACACGCTGGCTCGTATCGGTGATATCGAAACCGTCAAAAACTACTACGTTCCGCATGCCTTCCTCGACACCGTCGATGGCCCTGGCATGAAAAAGTGGAACGATATGATCCTGAAGTACTATCCGGGTGAAACGATCACGGGCTTCAGTGCTGTTTCCATCGGTAGCGCCGTTGCTGCCGTGCAGGCACTGAAAAATGCCGGTCGTGATCTGACCCGCGAGAAGTTCATCGCTGAACTCGACAAACTCAAAGACTTTGATACAGGCGTATTTGCATCAAAGATCACCTGGTCCGCGACGGATCGTCATGGCGTTAAAGAATCGGCCGTTGCCGGTTTCGTCAATGGCAAGCCTACCGTCCTGAGCGGCTGGGGCAAACCTATGTAATCTGCGTTCGGAAAATCTCGGGGTCCCGGCTATACGTTAATAACCTGTAGCCGGGACCTTTGTTTCCTTCTTTGGATTTTTAAAAATGCTCCTACAACTGACCATCAGCGGCGTGGCACAAGGGGCGATCTATGCACTGATCGCACTTTCTATGACCGTCGTTTTCCGGGCCACCACGATTGTGAACTTCGGCCATGGCGATTTCGTACTGGGCGGCGCATTTGGCGCTTACATAATGGTCGTTCTTTTAGGCCTGCCGTTTATACCTTCGGCAATCGCCGCGATCGTCCTTATGTTCGTCTGTGGCGTCCTGATCTCGCGCGGCTTCATCGATCCGATCAAATCCGGTCCACACATCGGCTTTGCCATGATGAGCATTTCGCTTGGCTATATTTTTCGCGGCACGGCCCGAGCGATCTGGGGGCGTGAAGTGTTCCCGATGCCGCCGGTGTTCAATATTCCGCCAATTTTTGTCGGTGATCTGGTTATTACCGGTGATGCGCTGATCATCACCAGCGTCGTCGCCATCCTGTTGACGATTTTCTTTATCATCTTTTACAGAACGTCGATCGGCAAAGTCATTCAGGCTGTCTATCAGTCGGAACGTGGCGCAACGCTGATCGGTATTAACGTCAAACGCTTTCACGACATGATGTGGGGAACCGGCCTTGCCATGGGCGGCGTCGCCGGCATTCTGATTGCGCCGATTACGCTGCTGCATCCTGACCTGGGTGCGGGCTTCCTGATCCGCGGTTTTGCAGCGATGACCCTCGGCGGCTTCGGTTCGCTGGGTGGGGCTGTCTTTGGCGGTCTTCTGCTGGGCATAACCGAACAGTATGCAGGGG
>JANRAT010000063.1 GCA_030727885.1 Rhodospirillales bacterium
GACTTTTTGTGGTGCCAAGCATGCCATTGTCACGGTCAGCGGCACTTCGGCCCTGCATGCCGTCATCCACATGATGGGAATCGGCACCGGTGACGAGGTTCTGGTCCCGGCGCTGACATTCATCGCTTCGGTCAACGCCATCGCCTATACCGGCGCCATGCCGCATTTCATTGATGCCGAGGCAACGACACTGGGTGTCGATGTGCCGAAGCTGACCAAGTACCTGCATGCAATTTCCGAACGCCGGCCCGGGGGACTTTATAATAAAGAGACCGGCCGCCGCATTGCCGCCGTCATGTGCATGCATGCGTTCGGACATCCCAGTGATCTGGATGGGCTGCTGGCACTCTGTGATGAATTCGACATCCCGCTGATTGAAGATGCCGCCGAAGCGCTGGGCTCATACTACAAGGGCAAGCATGTCGGCAATCACGGCCACATTTCGGTGCTCAGCTTCAACGGCAACAAAGTCATCACGACCGGTGGCGGCGGTGCGATCCTCAGCAATGATGATGCACAGGCAGATCGCGCCAGACGCATCACGACGACGTCGCGCATCGCCCACCCTTATGAATTCAGCCACGATGAGATTGCCTTCAATTACCGCATGCCGAACCTGAACGCAGCGGTCGGTTGCGGGCAGATGCTCCGCCTGCCCGGATATCTGGCGCAAAAACGCCGGCTGGCCGAACGCTATCACACCGTTTTTGCCGACATAGCGGGTATCGATCACGTGCAGGAACCGGCCGAGTGCATCAGCAATTACTGGATCAATGTGCTGCTGTTGCAGCCGGGATTCGAATCGCATCGTGTGCCGATCCTTGAAGCCGCCAATGCCGTCGGCATCGGCTGTCGGGCCGCCTGGGTGCCGATATCCCAGTTGCCGATGTATGCGCACTGTCCGAAAATGGACCTGAGCGGGACACAGGACCTGTATAACCGGCTTATCAATGTCCCGAGCAGCCCGCATCTGATGGCGGAAAGCTGACCGGAAAAGGGTTTCCAACAGGCTAACCGGGCTTTATCAAGGCCCTCAACGCATCACGGGCAGTGGCCTTAACAGAGGACAAGTACAGAACCGATGACGGACAAGAAAAACGCAGATGTCTGCATTGTTGGCGGCGCCGGTCATGTCGGCCTGCCGATGGCGTTATCGTTTGCCAACGCAGGCTCACGCGTACAGATCTATGATATCAACGAAAAAACACTGGCAACCATTGCTTCCGGCACGATGCCGTTTGTTGATGACGGGGCCGAAGCCTATCTGCGCCATGCGCTGGACAATGATCTGCTGACGCTGACCGCGGATCCTGCCGACATCACCCCGACCGGCGCGCTGGTCATCACCATCGGCACCCCGGTCGACGAATTTCTCAACCCGTCGCATAGCGCCGTCAAATCCTCCATTGATGCCCTGATCCCACATATTACCGATGCGCATCTGATCGTCTTGCGCTCAACCTTGTATCCGGGCACCACCGAGTGGCTGCACAGGTATCTGCAGGAATGCGGCAAGAAAACCAGGATTTCATTTTGCCCTGAACGCTCGGTCCAGGGGCGCGCCATCAAGGAACTGTCCGAACTGCCGCAGATCATCAGCGGCACTTCAGACGCTGCCGTTGCCGAGGCCATGACCTTTTTTGCCCCGGTCGTTCCGGAAATGATCGAGATGGCGCCACTGGAAGCGGAGTTCGTCAAACTGTTCGATAACTCCTATCGATATATCGAGTTTGCCATCGCCAACCAGTTTTACATGCTCGCCGATCAGGCCGGTGCCGATTATTCAAAAATTCATTTCGGCATGACGCATCGCTATGAACGGGCAAAACATATGCCGAGGCCGGGTTACACCGCCGGTCCTTGCCTGTTCAAAGACACCATGCAGATCGCCGCCTTTGCCCGGAATCAGTTTTCACTGGGGCACTCGGCGATGCTGGTCAACGAAGGGCTGGTTTTGTATATGATTGAAAAAATCGCCGCCGAACATGACCTTGCCAATATCACGGTCGGATTGCTGGGCATGGCCTTCAAGGCCAACAGCGACGATATGCGCGCCTCGCTCAGCTACAAGATGAAGAAGCACCTTATGATGCGGGCCAAAGCTGTCCTGACGTCTGACCCGTATGTCCAGGAAGACCCGAACCTGCTGCCGTTGGATGAAGTCGTCGAGAAAAGTGACGTGCTCATCCTGTGCACGCCGCATGCCGACTATCGGGATCTGGACGTCAAGGGTAAGCCCGTTTTCGATGTCTGGAATCATGTGGTTCGCCCGACGCCGACTGAAGTCATCAAGGGATCGGCATGAGCAAGAAAGTTGTCGTGACCGGCGGCACCGGTTTCATCGGTCAGGCACTGGTCCGTCGACTTGTTTCAGACGGCCATCAGGTACGGGTGTTCGACAACGATTCCAGAGGCTCCGCATCCAGACTTAAAGACATCCTGAGCGACATCGACCTGGTCACGGGTGATATCCGCAACGCCGATGCGGTGGCCCGGGCGATGGCCGGCCAGGATGCCGTCTGGCATCTGGCGTATGTGAACGGCACCGAGTTCTTTTACGAGAAACCGGATCTGGTGCTGGATGTCGGCGTCAAGGGCATGGTCAACGTCATCGACGGTTGCCGGAAGCACAATGTTGCAGAACTGATCTATGCCTCGACATCCGAGGTTTATCAGACGCCTGACGTGGTCCCGACACCCGAAAACGTTGCCATGATCGTGCCCGATCCGACCAAT
Organism: Rhodospirillales bacterium; assembly: GCA_030727885.1. Classification (GTDB taxonomy): domain Bacteria; phylum Pseudomonadota; class Alphaproteobacteria; order Rhodospirillales; family Casp-alpha2; genus UBA4479. The sequence continues at coordinate 2,737 of JANRAT010000063.1, forward strand.
CCCCGCTATTCCTATGGTGCCGGCAAGATCATCGGCGAGATGCTGGCGCTGCATACAGCGACGAAATTCATGGAAAAAGTTCAGATTTTCCGTCCGCACAATGTTTATGGCCCGGATATGGGCTGGGAACACGTGCTGCCGCAGTTTGTTTTGCGAATGCAGGCGCTTTGCCAGCAGTCCAAAGCCGACCCGCTGCCTTTCCCGATGCAGGGCGATGGCCGTGAAACCCGGGCCTTCAACTACATCGATGACTTTATCGACGGCGTCATGGTAATGGCGGAAAAGGGTGCAAGCGGCGAGGTTTTCCACGTCGGGACCCCCGAAGAAATCGCCATTTGCGACGTCGCAAAGCTTGTCGGCAGCTATTTCGGCCGCAGTATCGAGATAGTCGCCCAGCCCTTGCAGAAGGGCGGCACACCCCGACGATGTCCCGATATATCTAAGCTCCGGAGCCTCGGTTACACACCGAAGGTGATGCTGGCAGAGGGATTCCCGAAACTCGCCGACTGGTATGTGGCACACAATCACGAGAATCCACACCGATCGGACCGCAGTTAGTTGGATTGCTGCATGATTTTTAGAAATGCTCAATTTATATGACGACAAACAAGGGGCCAACAATTAATGTGGACCCCATGTTTGTTATGGGCTATGTAGTTCTTCTTAATTGCAGCGTAAACGTTTGACCGCAATGTATTGTGTTTGTTTCATTTTATTCGACAAACAATCATATACTAGGGACATTTTAATCTAGTGGCACCTAATGAAATCCATGAGAGCATGACAAAGCTAGAAACCGCCATGCCGGCCGTTCACGCACGCGAGTCTTCTCGCCAAACACCGAATTTTCAGCGCCCAATCATTACGCGCCGGGCTGGTGAGCAGAATATGCTTACAGTTGAAGAAGCACTGGCCAATTTTCCATCTGCGGACGGTGCTCGGGTCGTCATCATGCGCCCGCCTGCCGTATTTTCGGCAAGCGCCTACAGCACGCCTGTAACCGTCGCATTAGGACCCGCCTATGTCGCCGGTTTGCTGGAAGCGGCCGGATATAACGTCGATATCGTCGACGCCATCGGCGAAGGCCTGCAAAACATCCGCTTTTCCGATGATGGTCTTTTCAAGTATCAGGGTCTGGATATCGATACGGTTATCGAGCGCATCGGACCCGAGACCAAGATTCTTGGCGTTTCCATGATGTTCTCTCAGGCCTGGCCGCACATGCGTGCCGTCATTGAGGATGTCAAACGCGCCTATCCGCATCTGGTTATTGTCGCTGGCGGAGAACATCCTACAGCGATGCCGGAATATGTTCTGCAGGACTGTCCGGACATTGATTACATTATCACCGGCGAAGGCGAGTTGGCGTTTCTCGAGTTTCTGCACCACCATTTTGCCGGCACCTCGGTTCAGGATATTCCAGGCATAGCGTTTATCGGTGGCGACGGCGTTTACATCAACAACGGCCTGTCCAGACGCATTGCCGACTTCGCCAATTTGCCACGCCCGGCATGGCATCTCTGCCATATCGATAATTTTTTCATCGGCAACTGGTCCCACGGCATCCCTTACGGTCGGAACATGCTTATTCTGGCGACTCGCGGCTGTCCGTACCAGTGCACGTTCTGCTCCAGCCCGACGATGTGGACGACGCGGTATGTGATGCGTCCGGCGACGGAAGTGGTTGATGAAATCGAGTGGCTGATTGATACGTATAATGCCAATAGTTTCGATTTTGCCGATCTGACGGCTATCGTCAAAAAGGATTGGGTGCTTGAGTTCTGTGCCGAATTAAAACGCCGGGATCTCAATATCGTCTGGCAGCTGCCATCCGGCACACGCTCAGAGGCGCTGGACCGAGAAACCCTGCAAAGCATTTACGATGCCGGCTGCCGCTTGCTGACGTACGCCCCTGAAAGCGGCTCTGAAGACACTCTGAAGATAGTCAAAAAACGCGTAAAGCTCGACAATCTCTCGGAAAGCCTGAAGGCCGCCATAGACATCGGCCACAACGTAAAGATCAATCTCATTGTCGGGTTCCCGCACGAAAAGCGCAGGCATTGCCTGAGCACCATCCTGTTTGCCATCAAGGCGGCACGCATTGGTGTGCATGATTGCCTGGTTTCAGTTTTCACACCCTATCCGGGGTCGGAACTGTTTGATGAACTCTGCCAATCAAAAGTCATCAACACCGTAAACGATGATTACTTCAACAGTCTGACGATGCAGTTTTCATTCGCCGTCAAGGTTTCCTACTGCAAATACCTTGGTGCCTGGGAAACCGCCGCATACCGGGTTATCGGTATGAGCATGTTTTACATTGTCTCCCTGATCTCTCACCCGAAGCGGGCGGTCAGACTTTTTCAGGCCCTGTACAAGTCGGATATTGCACCGGTAACCGTTCTAGAACAGCGTGTGAACGATTTTATGGCCGCTTTGAGAGCTGCCAAGAAAGTTAAGAACAAAAACGTTGCTTGAACGCTCTACAGCAGCATTGATAACAACCAACTTATGACCATCCAAGACGAGGGTTTTTTCATTTTTCGTGGAAAGAACTGGCAGATCGGTATGCTGGCAATGCTGGTCGCCGTCCTCGCTTTCTTGCTTTGCCTTGTCCGCATCTACAACTCAGCATCTTTCAGCGAGCCAATTCAGCTTTTAACAAGCGGCGATGAGGTTTCTTCGTTCTTTGGCACCTGGAATGCGATGCATGGACTGGACATTTATCTGGACCGATTTCAATCACCGTATAGCCTGGCCGATTTTAATTGGCTGTTTTACGAAACCAGTGCTGTCTGGACCCGTTTCTGGCTCAAAGCACTCTCCCTGAACGAAGCCTGGATCCCGACCCTGGTCCGGTTCTGGACCATTGCCGGATGCGCAACCGGCGGAACGGCGGCGTTTTTGCTGTTTCGTGACATCCTTCGCAAACAAGATGCGGCAAACAGTGCCCTTGCGCTTGGCATCTCTGCGCTGCTGGTCTGGGGGCCGCTTTACGGGTTCTGGTCGTTTACGGCCCGACCCGATGTTTGGGCCGTCAGCCTTGAAATCATCGCCATCAGCGCATTTATTGCGCTCTATCGAAGCCATCCTGTTATGTCGGTCATCCTCGTATCCGTGATTGCCTATCTGGGTTGGAGCTTCAAGCATACCACCGTTTTTGGCCTGGGGTCGGTCGGGCTGTTTTTACTGTTCCGCCGGGACTTCAAGCTTTTGGCTTTGCTGACATTTTCCAGCGTGCTGTTCTGGGTCATTACTTTTGCATCCATGAGCACCATCTATTTCGAGACAATTTTCACAATCGGGCATCCGCTGGCGTATAGTCTGGAGCGCGCGTTACGGAACTTTACCAACTTTGCCCTGAAAACAACTTTTCTGTGGCTGCCGCTGGCCGGGTTTGTGGCGCTTGTGGTTTCCCGTGAGCGAAAGATTTTTGATCTGAAGGATGATGCACTACTGCTGGCGCTGTGTGGCGTGGGTTTTACGCTGCCGGTTGAATTCGCGCTATCCTTCCAGACAGAAAGCAGCGAGAACTACTACTTTACCCCGGCCTTCTTTATGGCCTTTCTGTTCATTTGCCTCGTTTCCAGAACAAGACTTCTTTCCGCGCGTACACAAACCGTCATCACCGGATTAAGTAGTGCCGGTTTGATTCTGACTGCGCTGGCCATTCTCTCCGTACTGTTCGGCTTGAGCGGATTCCTGAAGCCGCCTGGCAATCAGCAGCTGATCAATGCTCAGAAAATCTGCCTGGATTCCTTACAACGGCCGCTTTATGTCAATGACCGCTTGATGTCCCTGCCGTGGAATACGCCAAACAACACGTCCTATGTTCGTTCTTATCATTATGAGTTGGAGCGCTCTCTCGGCCGAAAATTCGAGAACGATGGCATCGGTGGCATGATCAGGGATGGGAAATTCGCGACGATTGCCGTTCCGAGCAAACCGGCCCCGGACAAAGTAGACGGTGCGACGCTGGAAGGGTATCACTTGTTGCCGGAACAGTGCGCCGGTATGAGTATTTTTGTTCGCAACCCCTGAGTAGAGCGCCATCGTGCCTTTGACCCCTTTAATCAGTCAGGTTTTTTAAAACTTAGGCTCTCACGAGACGAATTCACTTTATAATCGCACATTTGACCACGTTCCCGGTTTGCGCAAAACTGGTATAAATCTGGGATTTACCGCTTTACATGCTCTCCGGCTGCACGGAAAACCGCAAAGGACAAAAACAGTATGAAACGTTGCTTATCTTGTGATCATCAATTTGAGGCCGCTTCCTGGACCTGTCCGTCGTGCAACAAGACACCGGAAGTCGTCGGCAGTTTCCATGCATTTGCACCGCAATTGATCAGCACAAAAACTGCCTTTGATGACCAAAGTTTCGGCGACCTCGCTGAGTCTGAGGAAGAGAGTTTCTGGTATGTGCCGAGAAACAATTTGATCGCCTGGACCCTGCGGAAATATTTCCCGAAAGCAAAATCGTTTTATGAAATGGGCTGTGGCACCGGCATCGTCCTCAAAGGCCTGCACGATGATAACCCGCAACTGCAGCTGACCGGCAGCGACATCTACACAAATGGTCTGGACGTCGCCAAGGAGAGAATGGGTGACAATGTTCAGGAGTTGTTTCAAACCGACGCTCACGGCATTCCGTTCCGCGAACAGTTTGATGTGGTCGGTGCCTTCGATGTCATTGAGCACATCGATGACGATGTCGGCGCCATGCACGAATTGCTGATGACTGTGAAACCAGGGGGCGGTGCCATATTCATGGTGCCCCGGCATATGTTCATGTGGAGCATCTTCGACGATCTGGCTTGCCACAAAATCCGCTATGGCAGCCGCCAGTTCCAGGAGCGGGTAAAACAGGCCGGTTTTGAAATCGTCAGGACGTTTTCCTTCGGGGCGTTGACCCTGCCGTTACAATTCTGGTCACGGAAAATTCTGCAACGCTTCCGCAAGGGCGACAAGATGGCTGACTATCTGGAATTGAAGGTCTCGCCATTTACCGGTTTCGTATTGCGCTTGCTGCTCGAAATTGATCAGATTCCAGTCCGTATGGGTGTCAATTATCCGTTCGGCGCGACACTGGTGGTTGTTGCTAAAAAACCTGATTGATTTTTAATGACGTCTGACCGGTTCTGTATCCCGATTTTTTGGGCAGGCATCGTTTTGATGTGCGCCCTGATGTTGGTGCGTCTGTGCGACATCATCTCCATATACGAACCATTGCAGTTGATCTCCACTGTTGATGAACATGCTTCTTTGTTCGCAATATGGAAATCCATCAACGGCCTATCCGTGTACGGTGCGCCGGAGCAAAGCCCGTATGCAATGGCATTTTTCAATGTGCTATTTTACAAAGCATACGCTCTATGGGCAGCATTCTGGCTTTCAGCCCTTTCACTCCCGGACGCATGGCTGCCCACCGTCTGCCGGGTTCTGACACTTCTTGGCAGTTTGACCGGCTGGCTGGCCATGACTCTGACGCTGCACAGCGTCCAAAACAAAATCAGCGCCGGAAAAGTTTCGCTGTCACCATTGTTTCCGGCCTTTGCAGCAACAGTTTTGTTTATTGGCCCGATGACAGGGTTCTGGTCATTAACCGTTCGGCCAGATGTTTGGGCAGTGGTCTTCGAAATCATCGCCGTCGCATTTTTCTTGCGCTACTACGCAACACGCAAACAGTCAGCTGTTTTGCTGGCATTCGTATTTCTGATGATAACGTGGCTTGTCAAGCAGCCCTCTGTAAGTGTTGCCGGGGGGATCGGACTGTTCTTGCTGTTCGAGCGCCAATGGCGACTTCTGGTAATTTACAGCACCTTGTTCATCATCGCTTGGGCTCTGGTCCTTTACTTCGGCACCGATGCCTTCAGGGGCAGCATATTGC
>JANRAT010000064.1 GCA_030727885.1 Rhodospirillales bacterium
GCGAAGCGGGGGAGAGGGCAGGTGAGGGGGCTATGCCCGATCAGTACCGATACGTTTCCGGCTTGTGCGGACCGTCGACCGGCACGCCGATGTAGTCGGCCTGCTTTTTCGACAGCGTAGTCAGGCTGGCACCGAGTTTGGCCAGATGCAGCACGGCAACTTTTTCGTCGAGGTGCTTGGGCAGCACGTAGACGTCATTCTTGTACTTGCCGTCCTTGTTGTTGGCCCAAAGTTCGATCTGCGCCAGCGTCTGGTTGGTGAAGCTTGCCGACATCACGAAGCTCGGATGGCCGGTGGCGCAGCCGAGGTTCACGAGGCGGCCCTGTGCCAGAAGGATGATGCGGTTGCCGTCCGGGAATTCGATTTCATCGACCTGCGGCTTGATTTCATCCCACTTCATGTTCTTCAGGCCGGCGACCTGAATTTCACTATCGAAGTGGCCGATGTTGCAGACGATGGCACGGTCTTTCATCTTGCGCATGTGATCGACCGTGATGACGTCGACGTTGCCGGTGGCGGTGCAGAAGATATCGGCGCGAGGCGCCGCTTCTTCCATGGTGACGACTTCAAAGCCTTCCATGGCCGCCTGCAGGGCGCAGATCGGATCGGCTTCTGTGACCATGACGCGGCAGCCGGCGTGACGCAGGCTTTCGGCGGAACCCTTGCCGACATCACCGAACCCGGCGACGCATGCAACCTTGCCGGCCATCATCACGTCGGTGGCGCGACGGATCGCGTCTACGAGGCTTTCGCGGCAGCCGTACTTGTTGTCGAACTTGGACTTGGTGACCGAGTCGTTGACGTTGATGGCCGGGAACATCAGCGTGCCCTTTTTCGCCATGTCATACAGACGGTGCACACCGGTGGTGGTTTCTTCGGTCACACCCTTGATGTCCTTGGAATGATCGGTGTACCAGGTCGGGTCGGTTTTCAGTTTCGCCTTGATCGAGGCGAACATCACTTCGGCTTCTTCGCTGTCGGGATTGTTGAGGACCGAGAGATCCTTTTCGGCCTCTTTGCCGAGATGCATCAGCAGCGTTGCGTCGCCGCCGTCATCAAGGATCATGTTCGGCCCGGTGCCGCCGGCCCAGTTGAAGATTTCGTGCGTGTACTGCCAGTAATCCTCAAGCGATTCGCCTTTGACGGCGAACACTGGCGTGCCCTTGGCGGCGATGGCGGCGGCAGCGTGATCCTGCGTCGAATAAATGTTGCACGATGCCCAGCGGACTTCGGCGCCGAGTGCCTGCAGGGTTTCGATCAGCACACCGGTCTGGATCGTCATGTGCAGCGAACCGGCGACTTTGGCACCCTTCAGCGGCTGCGACGCGCCGTATTCCTCGCGGGTCGACATCAGACCCGGCATTTCGCTTTCGGCGATGTCGAGTTCCTTGCGGCCCCATTTGGCGAGGCTCATATCGGCGACTTTGCAGTCGGTAAAAGTGCTCATGGCGTACAGCTCCGTGCGTTGTGTGTGTAAAAAATATAAACAGTTAAAGACATAAAGATTTCTTTATATCATGTGTTGAGGCGATTTCTATCAGGCCCGGGCGCTGCGGGCAAGAGGAAAAACGATCCCCCTTATCTGTCCTCACCCCCTCACCGAACCTCTCCCCCTAGGAG
>JANRAT010000065.1 GCA_030727885.1 Rhodospirillales bacterium
GTGCAGGGTGACGGCATCGGCGACAACAGTTGCTTTCTTTGACAAGGCCTGGCCCGAAACGCCGGTCCCGGGTCCGGTCCAGTCTTCGGCGCGACCACCGAACAGAGCATGGCAAAGCGCCGCTGCCGAGGTGGTGTTGGCGATGCCCATTTCACCGACACAAAGCAAATCGACGCCGTCTTCAAGCGCACGCCAGCCAATGGCGAACGCAGCAATAAAGTCAGCTTCGCTCATCGCCGGCGCTTCAGTGAAATCATCTGTTGGTCGGTCGAGATCAATGGGGATGACTTTGAATTCGGCACCGGCAGTGCGGCTCAACTGATTGACGGCGGCGCCGCCGGCTTCGAAATTGGCAACCATCTGCGCCGTTACTTCTGCCGGAAAGGCCGAGACGCCCCGGGCCGCAACGCCATGATTGCCGGCGAAAACGACGACGGCGGCCTTGTCGATACGGGGCGGGGACCGGTCCTGCCAACCGGCCAGCCATTCCGAGACTTCTTCGAGCCTGCCGAGCGCCCCCGGCGGCTTGGTCAGGGTCGCTTCGCGGGCTTTGGTTTGAGCGATGGCGGCATTGCCGGCGGCTGGAACCAAAGCCAGCCGGGCCAGGATAGCGTCAATGCTGTTGGGTGCGTCCGTCATGATGCCCGGACTATATAAGCTCGCTTGCCGGCACCGAAAGCTAAATTCGGTGACAGGCATGGTTGAGCGCGATAGAACCAGCCCTATGTCCTTATCGAGCGACGATTTCCAGCCTGTCCGCGACTTCCGCGTCGCGATGATGTTTTTGACCCGAATCCCGACCGGACGGATCCGGGATCTGGCATCGGACGACCTGTCCCGTGCGGCATGGGCTTTCCCGCTGGTTGGGCTGGTGGTCGGCGTGATCGCCGGCGGCGCGCTCTATCTGAGTGCCGAAACCGATGTATCACCGATTGTCTGTGCCTTGATCGCGTTGGCCGTGCAGGCAGCGGTGACCGGGGCCCTGCACGAGGATGGTCTGGCCGATCTCGCCGACGGACTGGGGGGTCATGATAAGGCAAAAATTCTCGCTATCATGCGGGATTCAAGAATTGGCACCTATGGGGTGCTGGCCCTGATCTTCAGTGTTGGCTTGCGGGCGACGATGATCGCCGGCATTCCGGGCCCGGGCGTCGCCTTTGCCGTCCTGCTGGCAGCAGCAGCCTTTTCCAGAGGGGCCTTGCCGCTGGTCATGAACCTGATGCCTGCGGCCCGCGCAGACGGGCTGGCCCAGGCCGCCGGCAGGCCGGAAAGGCGGATTGCCATGCTGGCGATGGGGATCGGCACGCTGACCCTCTTTACATTACTGCCGTTCTCCGTAGCCTTGGCCGCCGTTGTCATCGGCGGCGTGCTGGCGGCAGGGATCATTTTCTGGGCGCATCAGCGTCTTGGCGGGCAGACCGGCGATGTGCTGGGTGCCCTGCAACAGGTTTTGGAAATTGCGGTGCTTTGCGGTGCCGCGGCATGGAGTTCGGCTTATTATGTATGACGGTACGACACGATGGTGGCTGGTCCGCCACGCCCCGGTGGTTGGGGTTGAAGGCAAGATATACGGCGCCGATGACGTCGAATGCGACCGTTCCGACAGTCTTTCCTTTC
>JANRAT010000066.1:0-5647 GCA_030727885.1 Rhodospirillales bacterium
ATCGCCTATATCGTCGGCCCCAGTGATACCGTCCGCCCCCTGACCTTTGCATATTTCACTATCCGCATCTGGTCGGCACCGGCGGCCCTTGCCAACCTTGCCCTCCTCGGCTGGTTTTTCGGCGTGCAGAATACCCGGGCGGCCTTGATCACACAGATCTATATGAATGGCATCAATGTCATTCTTGATATCTGGTTTGTGCTTGATCTTGGGTGGGGTGTCGAAGGCGTCGCCTGGGCAACATTGATCAGTGAATATACCGCCGTCGTCCTGGGCTTGTTACTGGCAAGCGCTCTTCTTCGCAAGCTTGGTGGCCGGGCAAACCCACAGGCATTGTTTATGGCAGAACCGTTTAAACGGATGCTGAACGTCAATCGCGATCTTTTTTTGCGCTCCATGTGTCTGCAGGCTGTCTTCGTCATTCTGACGGCCGTCGGTGCACGCATGGGAGACACGATCCTTGCAGCCAATGCCATCTTGCTCAACCTGCACGTTTTGGCTGCCTATGCTCTTGACGGTTTTTCGATTGCAGTTGGCGCGCTCTGTGGCGAAGCAAAGGGAGCGCGGATAAAGTCCCACTTCATAGCAGCGATTAAGGTATCGATCATCTGGTCGCTGATTTTTGCCATTGCCTCCTGTGCGCTGATTGCATTCTTTGGCCCCAAGGTAATCGATGCTTTAACAACAACACTCAGCGTGCGGGAAACGGCTAGGACTTACCTGATCTGGAGCATAATCCTGCCAATGGTTTCAGTCTGGAGCTTTCAGCTGGACGGCATTTATTTCGGGTGTACATGGTCCAAAGAGATGCGCAACTCTATGGCGCTCTCTCTGATTGTTTATCTGCTGTCACTGGCGATACTCGTGCCAGCGTTTGCCAACCATGGATTATGGGCTGCGTTCACCCTGCTTATGGCCGCACGAGGCATAACGATGGGCTGGATGCTGCCAAGACTGCAGCGTGAGATTTAACAAGTCTGTCAGGCAACCCGACGTTCAACGCTCGGCGTCCGCTGATAATGTTCCCGATAGCATTTTGAAAAATGTGAAGCGGAAACAAAGCCGCACGCCAATGCAATGCTGAGGATCGGCAGACTGGTCTGGCGCAGCAAGAACCTCGCCCGGCTCAAGCGCAGTGACAGGTAATATTTCGTCGGCGCCGTGCTCAGGTATTTTCGAAACAACCTTTCAAGCTGCCGCGTCGAAAGCCCGACACCTTCTGCAAGCTCTTCACAGTTGATCGGCTCTTCCAGACTGTCTTCCATTTTCTGTATCACGGCCAGAAGCTTCGGATGCGAAACGCCCAAACGAGTCCTTAGTTCCATCCGCTGCCCCTCGCCGCCTTCGCGGATACGGTGGTGGATAAGCTGATCGGCAACACCAGCTGCCGTGATAGAGTCAAAATGCAGGGCTATCAGTTGCAGAGACATATCCAGAGCTGCCGTCCCGCCGGCACAGGTATATCGATTACGGTCTATTTCAAACAGTTCCGTGACAACGTCGAGATCCGGATATTCCTCAACGAAAGACGGAATATTTTCCCAATGAATGGTGCAGCTGTAGCCATCAAGCAAGCCGGCCTTGGCCAGCACCTCACTGCCGGTGCAGATCGCGCCGATCCCAGTCCCATGTGAAGCCAGTCGGCGCAACTTCTGTATCAGTGCCTTGGATATGTGTGCTTTCACGTTCAGGCCACTGCACACAAAAATCGTCTCAAGCCCTTGAATGTCATTGAATGATCCGTCGACATTCACCGACAAGCCGTTACTGGCTTTCACCGGCGCACCGTCTTCCGAGAAAACGTCGCAGGCATAAAGGGTCTTTTCCGCCAGTCTGTTTGCCAGTCGAAATGGCTCAACACCGGCACTGAAACCGATCATTGTAAATTCGGGTAAAAGTACGAACCCGATACGATGTGGTTTACCCTCATTCGATCCACCAAACATGGTCGGAATCCCTTAATGAACAAACCATTCAATGCCGATTCTCAATCGACAGTACTGTACCTCTATTATTGTGAAAACACACAAATGACAGTAGCGTGAAACTCTGGGTAAATCGCACAAGACCTCACTGGTCAACGGTTTTTAGGGATTGGATCAGGCTATGCACAGTTTCGAAAAATCTGAATACGAAGCCCGCGTCAAACGGGTCCAGTCACGCATGGCCACATCGGGCATTGATGTTCTTATCACCTGTAATCTCGCCAACATGAACTATCTGACCGGATATGATGGCTGGTCTTTTTATACCCCGCAACTGGTCGCCGTGAGCATCGAACATGATGAGCCAGTCTGTATCGTGCGGGGCATTGACCGCCCCGGAGGATTCGTTACCACCCACCTGAGCGAAGAAAATATGCTCGGCTATCCGGACGATTATGTTCAGGCAACCGACAAGCATCCGATGGACTGGATCGGTTACCAGTTGGTCGAGCGCGGCATGGGGGGTGGAAACGTCGCCGTAGACATGGATGCCTATTATTACTCGGCTCGCGCACATGCATCCCTGACGGCGGCCATGCCGAATGCGACCTTTATGGAATCTGGAAATCTGGTGAACTGGGTTCGTATCGTCAAAAGCGATAAGGAAATCGCCTATATGCGACAGGCCGCGCGACTGGTTGAACTGGCCATGCAGGCAGGCATTGACGCCATCAATCCTGGTACGCGGCAATGCGACGCGGTGGCCGAAATCTATAATGCACAGATTCGCGGCACTGCTGAATTTGGTGGTGAATATACCTCGATCGTACCGATGCTGCCGACTGGTGCCGGCACGACGACACCGCACCTGACGTGGTCGTCCGAGCCTTTCAATTATGGCGAGGCGACAATCCTTGAACTGGCCGGGTGCCGCATGCGCTATCATTGTCCGATGTCGAGAACCGTGCATCTTGGTCCTGCCCCCGAACGGATGCAGGAAGTTTCGAATATCGCCGTCGAAGCCCTGAATATCACCATCGACAAAATCCGCCCCGGCATTACCTGTGAAGACGTTCATGCCATCTGGAATAGTGTCGTCAGCCGTCACGGCATCATCAAGGATTCCCGCATGGGCTATTCCATCGGGCTGAGTTATCCACCTGACTGGGGCGAACATACCCTGTCGATCCGCCCCGGCGATACCACGGAACTCGCGCCCGGGATGACCATCCACGTGATGCCCGGGATCTGGCTCGACAACTGGGGAATCGAAATCAGCGAAGCGGTACTGGTTACGGAAACCGGGGCAGAGAAACTCTGTAATTTCTCTCAGGAACTGGTGATCAAAAACTGAGATAGCAGCCCGTCATACCACCCGATACATCAAAAAGGCCGGTCTTCTGGACCGGCCTTTTTATTGACTCGTATATGGGCGTTCAGCCCGGGCTCATGCCCCGCAGCCGTTCTGAACGGCGACGCAGCAGTTCGACAGTTGCCAACAGCATGATCGAGATGCAGATCAGGATTGTCGCCACAGCCAGAATGGTCGGGCTGATGGATTCCCTGATCCCGGCCCACATCTGTCTTGGAATCGTCTGCTGCTCAACCGACGCAACGAACAACACAACAACCACTTCATCGAACGAAGTCACGAAAGCGAACAGTGCGCCGGAAATCACACCCGGCAGAATCAGCGGCATGATGATCTTGAAGAAGACCGTGGTCGGATCGGCACCCAGCATCGCGCCGGCCCGGGTCAGCGAATGGTCGAAGCCACTCAGCGTCGCCGTCACCGTAATGACGACGAACGGCGTTCCCAGAACCGCGTGTGCCAGAATGACCCCCTGATAGGTCCCGGTTAGCGGGAAGTAGTCATTGACGGTCGCATAGAAAAAGAAAATACCGGCTGCCGTAATGATCACAGGCACGATCATCGGAGAAATCAACAGCCCCATAAACAGGCCCTTGTAAGGCATCTCGGCGCGGGACAATCCAAGCGAGGCAAACGTCCCCAAAACTGTCGCCAGGATCGTCGAAAAGAATGCGATGAAGAACGAGTTGCCGATCGAGGCCCGCCAGATATCCTTGTTCATGAAGTCTTCGTACCAGCGCATCGAGAACGCCTCTGGTTTCAGCGACATCATGTCAGAGGTAAAGGTGAAATATGGCTCGGCATTAAAACTGAGCGGAATGATCACCAGGATTGGCGCGATCAGAAACAGAAATACGAAACTGCAAATGGCAATATATGACCAGTGCCAGATCGTTTCGACTGGACCAGCGTGATCGGGGAGTGAGATTTGGCTCATGTCTCTATTATCCCATCTTCAAGCGGTCGATACCGACCATTTTGTTGTAAACCCAGTAAAGGATGATGACTCCTGCCAACAATATGCCGCCGAGTGCTGCTGCCAGCCCCCAGTTCAGGGATTTCTGCATATGAAAGGCGATCATGTTGGAAATCATCTGGCCATCCTGACCACCGACCAGCGCCGGGGTGATGTAATACCCGATAGCCAGAATGAACACCAACAGGCACCCTGCGCCAATGCCCGGTAGCGTATTTGGAACGTATACGCGCCAAAATGCCAGGAACCGGTGCGCACCCAACGATTCAGCCGCCCGAAGATAACTGGGGGGAATCGTTTTCATGACACTGTACAGTGGCAAAACCATGAACGGCAGCAGGATCTGTGTCATTGCGATGACTGTACCCTGTGCATTGAAAATCAACTGGATGCGTTGTGATTCATTTATGATGCCGATCCAGACCATCAGATCATTGATGACCCCTTGAGTCTGCAACAAGACGATCCAGGATGTGGTACGAACCAGAAGCGACGTCCAGAACGGCAGGAGGACCAGAATCATCAGCATATTGGATTGTCTGAGCGGCAAACTCGCCAGCATATAAGAAACCGGAAAACCAAGTATCAGACATGCGATAGTAACAACGATGCTCATCCACATCGTTCGCATGAACAAGTCCACGTAAATCCTATAATTGGGATCGACCTGAACAATATTGCCCTGGACATCAAATTTACGGTCGACAGCGGCCAGGTAATTGACCGTCGTTATCGTCGGTGAGAGCCGCTTCAATGTGGCCCAAGTTTCCAGCATGCCCCATTCGGCACGCTCGTCGATAAATTTCTGTTTGTACGGTGGTTCCCAACGTTCCGCCTTGCGCCCGGTGCCGGTGATAACGCTACGCAACCCACCGGTCTCAAAATTCAATCGGGTCGCAATCTTGCCGATCTCCCGTGACTTCCTGGCCGCAACCAAGTCCTCGGCAAGTGCAGCGAAGGCTGCTTCGTCGGGGACTTCCTTGCCATCCCATTTCTCAAGGGCGGCAACCGTCAGCGGCATATGTTCGGCAATCAGCGGGTTTTCCACTGAGCGAAAAAGCATCAGGGCAATCGGATATAAAAATGAGAAAAAGATAAAAATGAAAAGCGGCATGACCAGCAAGACGGCACGAAGACGTTTTGAACGTTCTGCCTTCGCCAATGCTGCCTTAAGCGGTCGCCCATCAGCAGTCGTTAGAAGTTCGCTCATCTCGCCACCTGTCTATTTATCAGCCCCGGTCTCTATGGATCGATTAGGCAAAAAATATTTTAAAAGCGCGAAGGTTCCGAAGACGGCCAAAGACCATCTCCGGGATTCCTCATCTTTATTAGTTAGCCAACCATGAATTGAAACGGTTGTTCAGTTCGTCCTGA
>JANRAT010000066.1:5657-8578 GCA_030727885.1 Rhodospirillales bacterium
GAACTCGAAATTGTTCTGCAGTGCCGTTTTGAAATTGGCAGGCGCCGTAGGCATATGCGGACCCATCGGGATACCAGCTTCAGCATGCTTGCCGATCAGCGGTGCCGACGATTTGCGAGCCGGACCATAGGAAATCCACTTGGCCTGGTCAGCAAGACGCTGCGTATCGGTTGAGTATGCGATGAAGTCCATAGCGGCCTTTTTATGTGGCGCACCTTTAACAACAACCCAAAGGTCAAAGTCATAAACCTGGCCATCCCAAACGATATCAAACGGCTTTTTCTCTGTGGCAATGGCATTGAAAATACGACCGTTGTATGCCGTCGTCATTGCGACTTCACCATCGGCCAGAAGCTGCGGCGGCTGTGCACCAGCTTCCCACCAGACGACCGAATTCTTAATGGTATCGAGCTTTTTGAAAGCCCGGTCCACACCGGCCGGTGTTGCCAGCATTGTGTAGACGTCTTTGTTCGCCACACCGTCAGCCATCAATGCGAATTCCAGATTAACTTTCGGCGATTTGCGCATGCCGCGTTTTCCCGGGAATTTCTTGAGGTCAAAGAAATCGGCAATGGTTTTAGGACCTGCCTTGGGGAACTTCGTCTTGTCATATGCATAAATCGTTGACCAAACGATGCTGGCGACGGCGCAATCTGTAATCGCACCTGGCACGAAGTCTTTCGACGCCGGGGTGCCATCCGGTGCCGGCGGCAGGATTTTCGGATCAATCCTTTCCAGCAAACCTTCGTCACAACCACGTACGGCGTCCGATAATTCGACGTCAACCATGTCCCACTTTACACTGCCGGCTTCAACCTGTGCTTTGATTTCAGCCAGGCCGCCAGAATAGTTCTCGGACAGAATCTCAATACCAGTCTTCTTGGTGAATGGCTTGTGATAAGCTTCAACCTGAGACTTTGTATAGGCACCGCCCCAAGACACAACTGTCAGACTCTCAGCGTGGGCCTGTGAGGTTACCATTGCGCCGAGTGCAAGTGCACCCGCTGCAACGAAAGTTGTAAATTTAAGATTTGTTGTCATTCGCAAATAACTCCCTGGTTCATGACTTCTTTACTTTGAAAATGGTCAAATTATTGACCACAATGCCCAACGAATGGGCGCGACATGCATACTTTAAACATGCCGCTGGCCGGGGTTCGATTATGCATCGAGCGCCCGGCAATCCTCTGCTTTCCAGCCAAACGTCACACTGGTTCCCACCTTGAGCGATGAAAGTGCTGAAGCATTGGCAATCTTGACGACGAAGGCATCATCGCCGCACACCGATGCACGGGTCCGGATATGATCACCAAGATAAATCAGTTCCTCGATCGTCGCCTTGAACACGTTCTGATAATCTCCTTCATTCGAAGGATTCAACGCCACTCGTTCAGGCCGGATAGACAAGGTTGTCTTGGTGCCGACGCCTTTGGTGTTGACGTTCAAGGCCTTGATAATCGAGCCGTTCACATCAACCGTCGCCGTATCACCATTGATCTCTTTGATGTCACCGACGAGCGTGTTGTTCTCACCGATAAATTGAGCAACGAAGGCATTATCAGGACGTTCATAAAGTTCGTCCGGTGGTGCCAATTGCTGAATGACCCCATCATTGAAAACCGCGACCCGGTTCGACATGGTCAAGGCTTCAGACTGATCGTGGGTAACATAGACAACCGTCACGCCCAGGTTTTCATGGATGTGCTTGATTTCATACTGCATCTGTTCGCGCAGTTGCTTATCAAGGGCGCCAAGCGGCTCATCCATCAGAACGAGAACCGGATCGAAAACCAGCGCTCTGGCCACGGCAACGCGTTGCTGTTGCCCACCTGAGAGCTGAGCCGGCCTTCGATTTCCGAAGGCACCAAGCTGCACCATATCGAGTGCCTTCTTCACGCGTTCTTCGATCTCGCTTTTCGGTGTCTTGCGAACTTCAAGCGGAAACGCCAGATTTTCAGCCACCGTCATATGCGGGAATAAAGCGTAATTCTGAAACACCATGCCAATCCCCCGCTTGTGCGGCGGGACATTGTTGATCGGTGAGTTGTTTAGATATATTTCGCCATGTGTCGCCGGCTCAAATCCTGCAAGCATCATCAGGCACGTTGTTTTACCAGAGCCGGACGGTCCAAGCATCGTGAGAAATTCCCCACGGGCAACATCCAGGTTAAGATCTTTTACAACGAGTATTTCGCCATCATAGCTTTTTTGAACGGATTCAAACCGAACGAGCGGATCATTATTTTCCGTCATGCCACCCTGCGCCATCCCTGTTTCGTTGAGCGTCGCACCTTTTTGGCGCGATCATTCTATTAGAAATTATCCATCATGGTCGAAATATGATTTCAAGTTCGATCACGACGGTGTCCGATTTGCGACTGTTTTTGGCGTTAACGTGACCAAAAAACGAATGCCGACTGATCGGACTTTTTGTTTCCCCACGCCAAAGGCTAACACGTTCTGCACAGGAAACTCAAACACACTATGTATAAATTCCTATTTATGCGTCGATTGCCAAGGAAATGACTATCAAAAGTAAAATATATATTATCTTTAATTAAGCGTCCGCATACAGTTTGGAATCACGGTAAATAACTGAATAACAAGGCTCATCAGCTCACCTGCTAAACGATCCCGTCGCCGTCCGCCATTGGTAATGTTCTTATTATCCTGCGTAAATCTCTGCGAACGAAAACCGCTAAAGCATCCGTTTATTGCAAACGCCGCATGCCCCTGCAATGGCATACATTAGAAATAATGAATATTAATGCTCACCGCACAACGACAGCTTAAACTGTCACCAAGCCTGGCACGATTAACTCATGAACTAAAAAGGGCTACTGAATAAATTTATGGGGCTGACCCAGATAACTCGATTTTGGGGTTATCATGGGAGCTATGCGCAAGAGTCGACTTAGCCA
>JANRAT010000067.1 GCA_030727885.1 Rhodospirillales bacterium
GCATAAGACCCCAGATAAAAGGCGATGCCTAGAAAACCGAAGACCGCATAAACATCAAAACCAACATCAAGCAAATGCGATGGCCTTATCCGCCCAGGAAAAGGCGTCCGACTTCAGGATTATCCAACAACTCGTCCCCCGGTCCTGCAATCGCCAGTTCACCCGAGACCAGCACATAGCCGATGTCGGCGAACTCGAGACCCTTCTTGGCGTTCTGCTCGACCATGATGATGGTCTTGCCTTCGCCGTGCTGCAGATCGTCCAGAATATCAAACACCATGTCGATGAAGCGGGGCTCGAGACCAATCGACGGCTCGTCGACCAGCAGAACTTCCGGGTCCATGACAAGTGCCCGCGAGATTTCCAGCAGACGACGTTCGCCGCCGGACAGCACCCGCGCTTTGTGGGTGCGGCGCTTGGCCAGCCGGTCGTACTTGGCGAACACGCGCTCGGCGGCTTCCCTGGCCATCGCCGGGGTGTCCATCAGGAAGCCACCCATCCAAAGGTTTTCCTCGACCGTCATGTCGGGGAAGATAGACTTATCCTGCAGGATGTAGGCGATCCCGGCCTTTTTCAGTTTTTCATTCGGCGACAGGTGCGTGACGTCAACTTTGTTGCTGCCTTCGCCGGCCTCAATCGTGCCCGAGAAGATATTGGTGAAGCCATAGATCGAATGCAGGATCGTCGACTTGCCGGCGCCGTTCGGCCCGATCAGGCACAATGACTGGCCCTTGGCGACCTGCAGGTTGAGGCTGTGCAGAATCTGCATCTTGCCATAGCCGGCACACAATTCATTGATTGCGACGTAAGGGTCGTTGTTGGCCAGTGCGGCAATTTTTTCGATGGGCACGTCTTCGGCCATGGCACGGGCCTGTTCGACCACCTGCTCGACGGAAATAACCGCGTCGACACTACCCATGTGATAGCCGGATGCTTTGCGCTTTTCGGCCTCGGTCTGCTGTTTGTCTTCGCTCATTAGTGCGCTCCCAGGTAGGCGTCGATCACGCGCTGGTCATTCTGAATCTCATCCGGTGCGCCGTGCGCAAGCATTTCACCATGAGCCAGACAATAGATGCTTTCGGCCATGTTCATGATCACGCGCATGTTATGCTCGATGACCAGAAGCGTGATGCCGAAGTCCTCGTTGGCACGACGCAGCCGATCGATCAGCCCGTTGATCAGGGTCGGGTTGATGCCGGCGGTCGGCTCATCGAGCAACAGCACTTCCGGCTTGTTCATCAGCGCCATGGCAAACTCGAGCAGCTTCTGCTGCCCGAACGACAGATCGCCTGAACGAAGCCTGCGTTTGCCGTAAAGGCCGACGAAATCCAGCAGATGGTCGACCTCGTCCATGGTTTCCTTGGCATCGCGAACACTGAACATGCCCTTGAACGTCATATTTCGGGTCGGAATGGAAATCAGCATGTTATCGATGCAGTTCATGTTCGAATAAATGCGGGTCTGCTGGAACGTCCTGAGCAGACCAAGTCTGGCGATCTCGGGCACACGCATGCTCGATATTTCCTGGCCCTTGAATTTGATCGAGCCCTTGTCGATCGGATGGAACCCGACGATGGAATTGAACAGCGTCGTCTTGCCCGATCCGTTCGG
>JANRAT010000068.1 GCA_030727885.1 Rhodospirillales bacterium
CTGAGACCTTTCTCGGCCAGCTCAGCCAGATAATTGGCCCACATCTCGTCCTTGCGTTGCCCCATGTCGTACAGATAGTCCCAGGTAAAAATTCCGGTATCGTGCATGTCGTCGAATTTAAGGCGCACCGCGTAGTTGCCGACGGCCTCAACGCCCATGATGCCGACGTGACGGCGTCCGGCGACGGTTTTCTTTTGACTGGGGCCGTGTCCCTGAACATCCGCGGACGGACTTTCAACGCGAAGCAGCTCCGCCGGCAATGCAACGGAATGGCCGCCTTCAAAATCGATCTCGAGCGTCTTGGTCTCGCGGATCAGGCGGATTTCGCTCGGGTGGTGCTTCTGGCTGAAATTGTCGGACAAAATATCACTCCCTGTCCTTGGCCCTGTCATTGCCGGGTGCATCGTCGAGGGGGCGCGCCTCGTCCGGCAGCATGATCGGAATGCCGTCACGGATCGGATACGCGAGCCCGGCCTTGTCGCTGATCAGTTCCTGATGATCCCGGTCATAGCGCAAGGTGCCCTTGGTCAGCGGGCAGACCAGTATTTCAAGGAGCTTCGGGTCGATTTCAGTGGCTGTGCTGGCGGTCATGGCTTGGTTCCTTGCGTTACTGGCGGATACCGGACTGTGCCGGGTCGGACGAATAGGCGGCAATCTCGAACATGCTGGTCAGCAGTTTGGCCCGCTGGATCATGCCGTCACATTCCAGCAAGGCCTGCTTTTCGCCGGGATCAAGGGGGCAAGTCATGGCCAACGTGTCCACCAGCAAAGCATCCGGCGCATTCTCTATGGATGACAGGTCGGCTTCAATGCCCATGATCTCGAAATAGCGCGTCATGGCCGCGACCAGTTTCAGGCGTTCCGGCAGGGGCGGGGTCGCCGCATCGGAAGCCGGCTGCATATCCCTGGCAAATGCTGAATAATCGGGACGGACACGGCGATATCCATCCGGCGACGATAGCTCTTCAGTGACGCGAAAGCGGATCAGACCGTCGAGGGTGATGATGTAACGACCGTCACCGGTTTCTGAAAACTGCATGATCCTGCCGGCGCAGCCGATGTCATAGAGCGGGATGCCGTCGGCAACCAGGTGTTCGGCGTTTTCGTGCACCGGCTGGATCATGCCGATCAGGCGGGCACCCGCCAGTGCATCCTCGATCATGTTCAGATAGCGCGGCTCAAAGATATTCAACGGCAGCTGACCGCCCGGCAAAAGCATGGCCCCCGGCAATGGAAACACCGGCAGAATATCCGGCAGTGTTTCCAGCTTCAGGGTACGCACACGGTTGATCATGGCATGCCGGATGCTTACGAAAACAGCACCGACGACAACCGACGTCGTCCGGTCACGGTCAACTCATGGGTCGGGCCGAGTGCATCGAAAACTTTGATCAGTTGTTCACGTGCCGTGCCATCTTTCCAGTCGCGTTTGCGCCGGATGATTTCCAGCAGGGTATCGATGGCCTGTTCATTGCGTCTGGCCGCGTAAAGGCCGAGTGCCAGATCAAACTGCGCCTGCAGATCCTTGGGGTCGGCATCGGCTTTGGCCTGCAGTTCTGCCAGATCGCCGCTGTCACCGGCTTCCTGTGCGAGGTG
>JANRAT010000069.1:0-1807 GCA_030727885.1 Rhodospirillales bacterium
GCGCCAGAGGTGCCATCACCTGAAGGCTGTCCGGCAGCAGCCCGATCCCGGCCAGCCATGCCAGCGCATCGGCTCCAAGCCCGGTCCCGGCGAACGCTGCCGTCACCGCGAACAGGCAGGCAAACAGGACCAGCAGATTTCCGTCGACGGCACTGAACAGAGCGCGGCTTTGCTTGCCGCGGCTCAGCAGCAGCAAGGCCGCCAGTGCCAGTGCCGAGGCGGCGCGCGGCAACGGCGTCGCGAACAGACCAATCAAAACCAGCACGGCCAGCAGTCCCCTGACGATTTGTCCGTTGTCGGCATCGGGCATCGGCAGCGCTGCCGGGACGGTTGATGAGACCGCCAGTTCAGCACGCCAGACAATGCGGACGCTGATAAAGACGAGCACCAGAGCGATCCCTGCCGGCGGACCGCAGACCGCCAGAAAATGCCAGAAATCGAGAGCCCCGGCTTCGCCGATCAGGATGTTCTGCGGATTGCCGATCAGCGTCGCCGCTGAGCCGGCATTACTGCCGCCGGCCAGACCCAGCAGGAACGGCCGGGCATCGAGCCCGCGCGCTGCCAGCCCGCGACACAGCATCGGCGTCATGGCAAAGACAACGATATCGTTGGCCAGCACCGCCGACAGCACCCCGGATACGATTACCGTTATGAAAAGAATGACGCTCGGACTGGCCGCCGTAAGCGTGATCCGCCGGGCGCAAAGATCGTAAAACCCCGCCGCGCCCAACTGCCCGGACAGGATCATCAGCGCGAACAGCATGAGCAGGGTCGGCGCATCCTGGGCCCGCCAGAGCGCTTCGACATCAAGGCCGCCAAACGCCAGCAGCACGACAACCGCGAGCAGTGCAACGCCGGTCCGCCCGAGCCGCAGACCGGGCACCCGGCCCAACGCCATGCCGATATAAGTCACAGCAAACACGGCGATGATCAAAAACGTCTGGGTCGAATCCGATATCATGAGCGATTGATAGCAGAAGGCAGGACTTGCGAAATCCCGGATGTGCGCCGTGTCGCTGAATTCGTCCCGACCAGATCCGGGACCGGGCACATTCCTGTACACGACGGCTTGGCAGCGGGGCTGTGACACCCTATCTAATATCCAACGCCCCTTATTCAACGCCATGGGGCATGACACCGATACGGAATCAAAGGGAGCAAAACGATGGATGCAAAAGCCGGCTATACGCCACCGAAAGTCTGGACCTGGGACAAGGCAAACGGCGGCAAGTTCGCCAACATCAACCGGCCGATTTCGGGCGCCACCCATGACAAGGACCTGCCCATCGGCAAGCACCCGCTGCAGCTTTATTCCAAAGGCACGCCCAACGGCGTCAAGGTCACGATCATGCTGGAAGAGCTTCTCGCAGCCGGCCACAAGGGCGCCGAATACGATGCCTGGATGATCGAAATCGGTGACGGCGATCAGTTCGGCAGCGGCTTTGTCGAGATCAATCCGAATTCCAAGATACCGGCGATGGTTGACCGTTCCGGCGACACGCCGGTGCGTGTTTTCGAATCCGCCTCGATCCTGTTTTATCTGGCCGAGAAATTCGGCGCCTTCCTGCCGACCGAGATACCGGCCCGCACCGAATGCATGAACTGGCTGTTCTGGCAGATGGGCTCGGCACCGTATCTGGGTGGCGGCTTCGGACATTTCTATACCTATGCGCCGGAAAAATTCGAATACCCGATCAACCGCTTCACCATGGAAGTCAAACGTCAGCTCGACGTGCTCGACCGCCATCTCGCCGAGCACCGGTATCTGGCCGGCGACGAATACACCATTGCCGACATGGCGACATGG
>JANRAT010000069.1:1817-8455 GCA_030727885.1 Rhodospirillales bacterium
CTGTGCCTGGGTGAACAATATAACGCCGGCGAGTTTCTGGATGTCGCGTCCTACAAGAACATGCAGCGCTGGACCCGTGAAATCGGTGTCCGCGATGCCGTCAAACGCGGCCGCATGGTCAACCGCTCAAAGGGCGATCCGGCATTCGAATTGGCTGAACGCCACGATGCCAGCGACTTTGACGGCCGCCCGGGAATTGAAATCTAGCCCGCCATCGCGAAGGCCCGCAGGCAGGCATCAACGTTCTCGATGGTCATGATCTTGGTAACGGTGTTGCCGCCATCCGAGATCGGCAGCCGCACCACCGGAAAGTGACGACGCACGCCCTTCTCGGACGTGATTGCATGCATCAGGAACTGCGGCTTTCGGGATACGATGACTTCGTGCGCCGTGCTCCGGAAACTCGACATGACGCCGCGGTCAAAAACGGTCGAGAGCATCTTGCCGGTGAGCTCGATCTGGAAGGCTTCGACCAGCCTGACGCCCCAGTAACGCACCCGGTAATCATCTGCGTCGGGCAGATAATCGGCGACCATGGTACCGCCGCGCAGTTCACCGGGCAGCGCCAGAAGATCAACATCCTTCCAGCGCGGCATTTCATTTTCACCGGCCCATTGCTGCCAGATGGCAACCCCGTCGATCAGCCCGTGCTCGGCCAGAATTGCCGGGGACGGCGGGCCGATGATTTCTGTTTCCGCCATATTGAGCAAAGGATAAGTCTCCATTCAGCCTATGGCTTTCTGAACTCGACGCCGAGCGCCTGCTCGTAGACCTTGAGCATGGCGCTTTTCGGCTCGTTGCCATAGCCGGCATCGATGGCTGCCTGATAGCTGCCGACCATGGCATCGACGATCGGTGTGTTTGCTTTCGTTTCGGCGGCCATGCGCTGAACATTGACGATGTCCTTGAAGGCCCCCTGCATGGTGAAATCGCTGTGGAACTGCCGCGTGATCATGCGCGGCACAAAGTGTTCGGAGGCAAAGCTGCGCGAACTGCCGGTCATCGTCAGCTCTGCCAGCTGTTCGGGGTCCAGACCGACCGCAACGGCCAGCGGCAGCACTTCCGAAAGGGCGGCGATGTTGATGTCGTAAATGATGTTGTTGATCGCCTTCATCGCCTGACCGCAGCCGACCGGTCCGCAATGGATGACGGTTTTGGCAAAGCCGTTCAGATACGTCTCGACAGAACGAAACGCCGCATCCGTGCCGCCGAACATGATCGTCAGCGTACCATCGTGGGCACGGAACGGCAGCCCCGATACCGGGCAGTCCCAATAATCGATGCCGATGGCCGCGGTTTCGGCGTGAAATTTCTGGGCATCGGTGCGGTCCAGCGTCGTCGTATCAACGATGGTCAGCCCCTTCGGATGTGCACTGGCGATACCCTCGGCGCCGAAGATCACGTCGCGCACTTCCGGATCACAGGGCAGACACATGAAAATCAGATCACAGGTGCGGGCCATCTCGGCAGCACTGGAAAGCGGCTTGGCCCCGGCATCCGTCAGCGGCTTCATCGCCGCCGGGAACGGATCATAGACATAGAGCTGGCCGGTCTTCTTGAAAAGATTGAGCGCCATGCCGCCGCCCATTTGCCCAAGGCCGATGTATCCGACTGTTGTCACTGGATGTATCTCCCGATATTTAAAGTTTGTTATTAGCTTCAGCTTAGGCAGCAGCGCTAAACGTCACAATGATATTGAGCTCGAAAGTGACTTTCCGATGTCCTTGACGGTCTAGGCGCCGCCAGGGTTCTTTGTTTCCTCTGCACCGAGTGCGCTGACGAATTGAACCAGGGCTTCATAGGGCTGGGCACCAACCACGCCCTGTCCTTTTGCAACGAAGGTCGGCACCCCAGAAACGCCATATGAACCGGAAAGCGCCCAGTCGGCATCGACCGCGTCGCTGAATGAACGCGTCTCAATCACGCCCCGTGCCGCATCAACATCAAGGGCGGCTTTTTTCACCACATCGAGGATCACATCTACATCGCCGATATTGCGGCCCTCGACAAAATAAGCAGCATAAAACAAATCGTGGATCCTGGAGCCGCCGGGCTGGGTTTCGGCCCATGAGCCGATTTCCTGGGCCAGCCGACTGTTGTAGGTGTGCGTGCGGTCAGCATAAGCCAGCCCTTCAGCCGCCATCAGTCCCCGCATACGCATATTTTTGGCATCGATCTCGGCCTGATTCGTGCCAAACATATCCGTCAGCAAACGGCCTTCTGCGGGGGTCTCCGGATGCAGCGGGAAATGCACCAGCCTTGTCGTGATGTTGAAATTCTGCCGCAGCTTCTTGACCCGGTTGTCGCCCAGATAACACCACGGGCAAACATAATCCGAGAAGACTTCAAGAGTAATCGGGGTCGACATATCACGTTTTCCTATCAGGCTGCTGGTGAGAATAATTTAGCTCGCTGCGACACATATAGGAAGCCGCAGCCCGAATAACGAGCACCCACATGACCGACATGCATAGATTTAGAACCGGTGATGATCACGCTAACGCTCAGGAATGGAAAATGTTAAGATATTCACAGTAGGATTCAGGTGCTGTCGCGAACACCCGCGCAAGCACATCCGGGAGCAGAAAAAATGGCATCCACAGACAAAAAGTCACCAGATGACACCGAAACCGACCAGCTGGCGGATATCGTACCATCAGCGCTCGACGATCACACGCATACCGAAATGCGCATCCTCTATGAGGAATCGACCGAGACGCTGCGTTTCATCAAGTACCACCAGTGGAAGACGGTCGGCGCCACACTGCTGACGTTTCTGGGGATGGTTTTCATCGCCGGCTTCGTGCACGCCAATGCCCTGATGGCGCAGAAGCTGATGGGCATCACGATCATTCTGACGGTTGCGGTGATTTTCACACTGACGATTTATCAGTTCTGGATGCACAACGAGCAGCGCAAGATCGACATGCTGGCCGACAACATGTCGAGCCTGTTTCGTGATGTGCGCGCCCTCAAATCCAGGCTTGAAGGCAACCTGCACCGCTACACGCTGCTGGCCTTCATGATCCTGACGGTTATTCTGGGTTCAGTCGTCGTCAATCTGGCACTGGAACGTATCTCGCTGGCGTCTATCGGCTGACCGTTATTTGAATACCGGGTCCGGAATAATCCGGAGTGGCAGGATATCGCTGTTGGTGGTGATGATCGGTGACGGATCAACACGCACACAGGCACCGGCATAGGTTCCTGCGGCCGTGAAGGTGCACAGCTGCACGTTCTGACCGTCGATTTTCGGCAGCCGGAACATTTCCTGATAGATCTGGTCGCGTTCATCAAACTTGCCGGCGGTTTCCGACACCATGTTGTCGTTGGCGTCGCAGATCGTGATGTTGTGGCCGCAGCGGCCGACGATCGGTTTGACCACGTAACCGTTTTCCTTGAGATCCTCGGTCAGCTCGAACCCGGTATTCAGCAGATACGGGTGATCGGGATACAGCATCCACAACACCGGCAGAATCGCCTTGTTGGACGGGATCAGTGTCCACAGCGGCTCGAACACCATCACTTCCGGGCGTAACAGCACATCGACCAGTCTGGGCTTTGCCGAAGCCCGGTCAATGGTCTTGTGCAGACGCAGGTTTTCATCGTCCTCGGAAATCTGGTCACGGATTTCGTCCAGCGCCGTTTCCCAGGCCCAGGTCTTCCACACCCAGTCGATATGCCGGCCCTCGGCATCGGCAACCTGACCGTCGTCGCCCCATCTGAGATCGGCGACGCCATTGATCACGGCACACGGGATGCCGGCTTTTTCGATGGCCGATTTCATATACATGGCGTGATAGGCTTCTTCGGGATCATCATCCTGCATGATGTGCAGGAACGCATCGGCGGCGCATTCCTTCCAGGCATCGACCAGCTCTCGGCTCAGCCGCGCCCCGGCGGAGCGCCCTTCGGTGACCCCGTAGTGCTCGGCCCACTTTTCCTGCACGACCCCGGTCTCCATATGACACGACGCGGAATCGCTGTTGTATTCGTAGACCTTGAGGCCCCGCGCCGATAACGAGAAATCAAACCGTCCGGTGATCATCTCGTTGCGGCGATTATCCCAGGACTGATGGATTCTGGGCCAGATGGCCGGCGGCAGGTTGAAGGTTCTGAGCAACGCATCGTCCTGCAAGACGAAGTTGGTGGCATGCATGAACATTGCATGCAGCTCGTTGGTGGCACGTTTGACTTCCTGATTGGCGGTTTCCGTCAGGCATAAATACTTGAAGCGATCCGCATCATTGCTGGCCAGCTTGCTGCCCTTCATCGCCGAGATGTAAGCCGCCTGATCTTCGGCGGCCGGATCCAGCCAGCCGTCGGCGCTTTGTCCGTGATCTTCGACTTCTTGGTGAATGATGTCGAACAGGCGGGTATCGACATCCTCGATCAGCTCGGCACCGGTGGCATCTTCGGTCTGCACCACCCAGCCCATGATCCCTGCGTCCTCAAAGGTGCAGTCGATCCAGTAGCTGCCGTCCTCGCCCAGCGTTACCGCCAGTTCGCGCGACCAGCTGTGTCCCTCCGGCCAGATCTTGTCCTCGACGTTCTGCTCGATGACCCGGATGCGGTCGTCAAAGACTTCGGTGACGATGGCGACATGGCCGGTGACGTCGAATTCGCCGCCTTCGTTCCAGATCAGCAGACAGCCCGGCTCCGGGTGTCGCTTGGCCCCGTTGGCAAAGGATTTCAGCGGCAGTTTGGAATTGTCGGCGATGACCGTGACAAAGCGCAGCCGGAAAATGTCATAGGCCATGGCGATATCATCGAACACATAGCCCTTGTTGATATACAGCCAGCGCCGGGCCAGTTCGACGCACTGCCACTTGTAGCCCATGAAGACGCCATCGACATAACTGCGATAGGCCTGGCGGTTCGGCAGGTCGGTTCGGTCGGCGCTCGGGTAATGGCTGGAATAGACCTCGACACCGCCCTCACCCACGCCAAGGCATGTGCCGAATTTTTCCCGGTGTCTGATATCCAGATTACCCATTTGGTCCTCGTTGGCCGGGCGCCCCTAATCGGGTCCCGGCTGTCATAAAAAATGCCGTGGACGGCAAACCCGTCCCTGAAGCGGTTTGTTCCCTGTTCGGGGTCACATTGCAAACAGATATAGGGACATTCAGCGCCGATTACGACCGTTTACAGGTGTAGGGCCAGATCAATTTTGTCGTTGCCGGGATGGTTATGCCGTCATCCAGCATGACCGGGATCATGACTTTTTTCTCAGCGTCCGGCAGCGCCTGCATGGCGGCACTGTCAAACGGCGGCTGCAGCCGGTACAGCGCGTTCGGGTCCATCCACAAACCGTCCACCGGCACGATCACCCGATCCCGCACATTGGCGAATTCGGCGCTTTCGCTGAACCACACGGCATAATGGATCGCCGGACGACGCTTGGTGCTTTGCACCCCTGATTTACGGCCCCGGCCGGAGTTGCCGGTCGGTCCCAGCACCTCGCCCATTTTGACTTTTTGCCCGACCTCAACGAGCGGTGTCTTGTCGAAATGCGCATACTGCGTATAGACCCAATAGGGCAGGCCGGTCTGTTCTGGGCTGTGGCGCAGCACGACTTCGCGCCCCCGATAGCTTTCCGGCTCATCGTAGATCGCGACAACGGTACCCGCCGCCGCGGCAATGATCGGCGTGCCATAGGGTGCCGGCATGTCGATGCCGCCGTGATAATTGATGCGGTCACGTTTGGAACTGTAATCGATAGCCCACTGTTCATCGATGTCACGGCACTCAAGACCGGCCGGGAATTGCGGCCTGAGACCGGTTTCGAAAAGCCCGAGCTGCACGGCAATCTCGATATCGCATTTTCGTCCGCGACCGATACCGCACCGGGTTTTCTCCGACAGCACCTCTTCGCCGACCAGCCCGTCCAGTGTCTCGTCGGCCTGCCCCTGCGCTGTCGCGGCCATAAACAGTGCCCCGGCCAGGATGCCGGCGCGCCCGGCAAGCAAAGTGATTTCCGGCAAACGGAAACCCATGGAAGCCCCCAAAGCTGGTTTCGTCAGGCCCTTAAAAAGCAAACGCCCCCGGCATTGTTGCCGGAGGCGTCGCCGCATTCAACAGAATTACTTTATGCCGAGAATCGCTTCGGCGGCACTCAGTGCCTTCATGGATTCTTCGTGCTTGCCGGCTTTGTGAAAGGCTTCGCCTTCCATGCGGAGTTTGGAAACTTCGCTCATCTTGGCGCTATCGAGTTTGGTGGTCTTAAGCGCCGCATCGATGGCTTTCATGTGTTTCGGGCACGAGCTGGCAAATGCCGGTGCCGACGCCATCATGAGGAAAGCCGCAGCGATACAGGCGAGAATACGTGTTTTCATTTTTGGAGATCCCTTGTTTATATATCGGCCTGAGCCGGTTTCTTGTTACCCTGAAAATCGGCGGGATATGAGGTTCCTCAAGATCCGGCGCCGACCCTCCGATCATAACCGATTAGCCGATTAATAATAGCAGATTTGCTTTTTCAGCCCGCAGCACACGAAAAGTTGATTGCGCCTTATGCCCCCCACCAAGCCCCCTCACCTAACCTCTCCCCCATGCATGGGGAGAGAAATAAGTAAAACCGTGCCTGTAAACGTGAGTCCCTCTCCCCCATGTAAATGGGGGAGAGGACAGGTGAGGGG
>JANRAT010000070.1 GCA_030727885.1 Rhodospirillales bacterium
CCCTACACCAGCGGCCATCAGCGCAATGCCGCCAATCTTGCTGTCGCCATCGCCAAAAAAATGGGTTTAAGCAAAGACCGCATCGAAGGTGTCAGGCTGGGGGCATCAATTCACGACATCGGCAAAATCCATATTCCGGCCGATATCCTGAATTATCCGAGAAAGCTCACCGAGAATGAATATGAAATCGTCAAGGCGCACCCGCAGGTCGGCTATGAGATTCTTGAAAGCACCTCATTCCCCTGGCCGATCAAGGAAATGATCCTGCAACATCATGAGCGAATCGATGGCAGCGGTTACCCGAACGGGATTAGCGGCGATGACATCATTATCGAAGCCAAGGTGCTGGCCGTTGCCGATGTGGTTGATGCGATGACCGCGCACCGGCCTTACCGACCGGCGTTTGGCATTGAGAAAGCCATTCAGGAACTTCAGGGCGGTCGGGGTGCGCTCTATGACTCGTCCGTCGTTGACGCATGTGTTGAGCTGCTCAGCGACAAGGCGTTTTCCTGGGCGCAGTTACCCGCCATTTGATCCTTATATGCCGGAATGCGGCGCGGAATGGCTGCAAGTTCAGGTGAAGTCGAAACCGCGTGCTTTCAATGCGGCTCGCAGACCATCGCGGGGCCGGGTCGAAAACTTGGCAACAACCTCGTTCGTCCATGAGTCATCGCTGGTTTCCTTGCCGACACTGACATAATGGTCTTTCAGTTCAGCGTTATACGGATCAATCGACTGAAGGGCAGCCGTAGCATCATATTTTTCACGATGCACAATGCCGGGGACCGGCATCCGGGGTTTTTGCTTCGGTGCTTCTGCCGGATAGCCGAGGCACATGCCGAACACCGCATAAACGTGCTTGGGCAGACCAAGGATGTCGGCAATCACTTCGGGCTTGTTGCGGATGGCACCGATCATCACGCCTTGAATGCCGAGTGAATCGGCGGCCACATAGGCCGACATGCCGACCAGCGACGCGTCAATGGAAGCGACCAGACCCATTTCCAGATTGTTGTCATCAAGATTATGGCCATAGCGCTGGAAAGCCGCTTCGATGCGGGTCAGATCGGCGCAAAATGCCAGAAATACCGGACAATCGTTAATATGCTTCTGGTTGCCGCAGGGTACCGCCAACTGTACCTTGGTTTCCGGGTCACGCACGACAATGACGCTGTAGGCATGCAAGTTGGATGACGTGGGGGCGCGCATTGCGGCGCTGAGAATGGCTTCGACCTGGGCATCGCTGACCGGGGTGTCGGCATATTTGCGGATGGAACGCCGGTTTTTCAGAACCCGGATGGTTTCACTATCGGTCTTGCCGACGGTGGTGTCTGAATTTGTCATCGTGTCTTGTATCCCTCAATAGAGTGCCAATCCGCGCGAACCGCCGGGTTAGTTATTTTGACAGGATCGGCAAAAGGTTTGCAAAGCAACATATACATTCATAAATTATATAATGTTTATCGTGTGGGCTTTTCAGGAGCTTGATTGATCTGAATCAATTACGGATAAAACTGTTGCAATTAATGTTAAGGGCACCTCTAAAAATACTGGACTGACACAGAGTTGGCCAATATAGGCCC
>JANRAT010000071.1 GCA_030727885.1 Rhodospirillales bacterium
ACTGTGGCCGCTCGGCCAGCATGGCATCCCAGAACGTTTGCCTCAGCTTTAGCATCACCATATCGGGGGTATGGAAGGCTGAGGGCGGGATTTCCCGGTTGGTTGAAATTGGAGGGGATGTTTACAATATATTTTCAAACAGCCCTGCACCGCCTAAGGAAACAGGTGTGCACACTGATCATTTGGTTGCGATTATGCTGCACACGCGAGATATTTGTGTTAGATAAAGCCTGTCTGCCGCCGTATCCGGCACCTTCCTAGGAGAATCCATGCCTGTCGTTACCCGTTTTGCTCCCTCGCCTACAGGTTTTCTGCACATCGGCGGTGCCCGAACCGCCCTTTTCAACTGGTTATTTGCGAAGCATCACGAGAAATACGGCGATGGTGGAACATTCCTGCTCCGTGTCGAGGACACCGACCGTGCGCGTTCAACGGATGAAGCGGTCGCTGCGATTTTCGATGGCCTGAGCTGGCTTGGTCTCGATTGGGACGGTGAAGCGATTTCACAGTTTACCCGGCGAGAACGGCATCAGGAAGTGGCGCGCCAGCTGCTTGAAAAGGGCATGGCCTACAAATGCTATTGCAGCCCTGAAGAACTGGCGGAAATGCGCGAAAAGGCCAAGGCCTCAGGGGCCAAGCGCATGTATGACGGCGCCTGGCGTGACCGCGATCCATCAGAAGCGCCTGCCGGTGTTGATCCGGTTATTCGCCTGAGAGCGCCGCTTGAAGGTTCAACGGTCATTGAAGATCTGGTTCAGGGCCGTGTCGAAGTTGCCAACGAGCAGCTTGATGACATGGTGCTTCTGCGCGCCGACGGCAATCCAACCTACATGATGGCGGTGGTCGTTGACGATTTCGACATGGGCATTACGCACGTCATCCGCGGTGACGATCATCTGGTCAATGCCTTCAGGCAAGTACAGTTATTCAAGGCGATGGACTGGCCTTTGCCGGCATTTGCCCACATTCCGCTGATCCATGGTCCGGATGGCGCCAAGCTTTCCAAGAGACATGGTGCTTTGGGCGTCGATGCCTATCGTGACATGGGCTATCTGCCGGAAGCGCTGCGCAACTATTTGATGCGTCTTAGCTGGTCGCATGGCGACGATGAAATCATCTCGACCGAACAGGCGATCGAATGGTTTGGCCTTGATGCGGTCGGACGTGGCGCCGCGCGCTTTGATTTCCAGAAACTGGAGTCCCTGAACGGTCATTACATCCGCCAAAGCGATAATGATACACTTTGTGATCTGATTATGCCGAAATTGATGGAAATGCTCGACGGGAAGCTTGCCGAGGGGGCGGAATCTCGGGTAAAAACAGGGATGAATGGGCTCAAAGAGCGCGCCAAGAATTTGAACGAGCTTGCTGAATCCGCCAAGTTTTATGCAATACCAAGGCCCCTCCGGCCAGATGAAAAAGCGACGCAAACTCTGACCATTGAGGCAAAGCAGACACTCAGCGCCTTTCGGGCTGACGTGGCCGCTATCAGTGACTGGACCGAAGAGAATGTCCAGACAGCCGCCAAGGCTTACGCCGAGGCACATGCGTTGAAACTCGGCATGGTTGCTCAACCGCTCCGTGCTGCACTGACGGGCTCTACGGTATCGCCCGGCATATTTGAGGTAATGGCCGTACTCGGCCGCGAGGAAACCCTCGCCCGGCTTGACGACGTAAACTTGCACGACGCCAGCTGAAACAACGACGCGTCCGGTTTGTGGGCGTGCCTGCCAAACGGCGAAGACCGCTTGGAAACAACAGAGGAGAGACCTGTATGAGTAGCAATGAGAAAAGTTTCACACTGACAGATAATTCAAGCGGTAAAAGCTGGGAACTGCCGGTGATGCACGGGACATTGGGCCCCGATGTCATCGATGTTCGCAAACTGTATGCCGATACCGGCTGCTTCACCTACGATCCGGGCTTTACCTCGACCGGCAGCTGTGAATCCAAAATCACCTTCATTGACGGTGACGAAGGCGTTCTGCTGTATCGCGGCTATCCGATTGAACAATTGGCAGAAAAATCCGACTTCATGGAAGTCTGTTATCTGTTGCTGTACGGGAACCTCCCATCAGCCGCTGATAAAGTAAAATTCGAGCACGACATCACCTATCACACGATGGTTCACGAGCAGATGCAGACGTTCCTGCGTGGCTTCCGCCGTGATGCGCACCCGATGGCGGTGATGTGCGGTATGGTCGGCGCGCTGTCTGCGTTCTACCACGACTCACTCGACATCAGTAATCCGAAGCACCGGATGGTGTCATCGTATCGCATGATCGCCAAGATGCCGACGATTGCGGCTCTGGCCTACAAGTACAACCTTGGCCAGCCGTACACCTATCCGAAGAACAAACTGCGCTATGCAGAAAACTTCCTGCACATGATGTTCTCGAACCCGTGTGAGGAATATGAGATGGATCCGGTTCTGGCACGCGCCATGGACGTTATCCTGATCCTGCATGCCGACCACGAGCAGAACGCCTCCACCTCGACGGTCCGTCTTGCCGGCTCGTCCGGTGCCAACCCGTTCGCCTGTATTGCGGCGGGTGTTGCCTCGCTCTGGGGCCCGGCGCACGGTGGTGCCAATGAAGCCGTTCTAAACATGCTTGAAGAAATCGGCGACAAGAAAAACGTCGGCAAGTTTGTCGAAAAAGCCAAGAACAAGGATGATCCGTTCCGTCTGATGGGCTTCGGTCATCGTGTTTACAAGAACTTCGATCCGCGCTCCAGAGTCATGCGGACGCAGTGCCACAAGGTGCTTGATGCTCTTGGCGTGCATGACGAGCCGTTGCTTGAAATTGCCCTTGAGCTCGAGAAAATCGCCCTTGAGGATCCGTACTTCATCGAAAAGAAACTGTATCCGAACGTCGATTTCTATTCGGGTATCATCTTCAAGGCGATGGGTATCCCGACGACGATGTTCACGGCGCTGTTTGCCGTCGCCCGCACCGTCGGCTGGATCGCTCAGTGGAACGAGATGATCGAGGATCCGAGCCAGAAGATCGGCCGTCCGCGTCAGCTCTTCACCGGTGCTGAAAAACGCGATTACGTCGATATCAAAAAGCGCTAAGACGAAATACAGGTCACTCTTGAACGGCGCGGAGCCTAGGTTCCGCGCCGTTTTTCTTTGGCCAAGTGCATAACGACCCTGGCTGCCGACATGGATGGCGCATCTGAGCCGGATCTGAGTGCCGTCAATGCTCTGGCAATATCATCGGCCTGCTGGTCGCGTTCCCTGTCCGATTGCAGCAAGTCAGCCAGCGCCGGTGTCATGTGTTCCGGGGTGCAGTTTTCCTGAAGGAATTCAGGGATTGCCGGCTTGTCCAGAATCAGATTGATGATTGAGGCGAATTTGACGCGGATCAGGCGTTTGGCGATGAAGGCCGTCAGCGGTGACAGCCTGTAGGCAATAAGGCTGGGCACCCCGGCCATGGCCAGTTCCAGCGAGACTGTGCCGCTTGCCGCCAGCGCCGCATCGGCGGCAGCGAAGGCATCGTATTTTTCCGTTTCGCCTTCGATGATCAGGGTGTTATCCCAGTTCGTCGTGCGTTGCCGAACTTCGGCGGCGACGCCGGCAACGGTCGGGATCACAACCTGGCAGGGTCCGGTAATCGCCTGAGTGCGGCGCACGGTTTCCCCGAAAACATCCAGCAGACGGGATATTTCGCTCATCCGGCTGCCGGGCAAGACCAGCAAGACCTTTTCATCGGCGCCAATGTTATGGCGGGCGCGGAACGCTGCGCCATCGCCCTTGTCGGCACCACTTTCCAGAATGGAATGACCGACGAAGCTGGCGGCGACACCGGCACGCTCGAAATATGGCGGCTCGAACGGCAGCAGGCACATGACGTGATCAACCAGACGGGCAACCTTGTTCGCCCTGCCCGGTCGCCATGCCCAAACGGATGGCGCCACATAATGCACAATCGGCACACCGAAGCCGTTCAGGCGCTTGGCAACCCTGAAGCAGAAATCCGGTGCATCGATGGTGACTATAACGTCGGGATTTTTGGCGCGGATATCCGCATCGGTTTGCTTGATCCGTTTGAGGATATTCGGAATGCGCGGCAGCACTTCGGCCAAACCCATCACCGTCAGTTCATCCATCGGAAACAGGCTGGCAAGACCTTCAGCGCTCATCAAGGGCCCGCCGACGCCGGAAAAGCGGATATTACCCTCTCCGGCCAATGCCTTCAGGCCCTGCATCAATCGCCCGCCTAGCACATCCCCCGATGGTTCGCCGGCGATCAGATAGACATGGATCGGGCTGCTCATTGCCAGTGCCCCGCCGCGTCCGCACCAATCACAAACAACCCCAAACTATCGGCGCTGGAAATCGTCCCGGGCCGGTCGAGCAGAAATGCATTGCCGGCTTCAATGACAACCCCAGCAAGCCCTGCGGCATGGGCGTTGGCGATGGTGTCGGGTCCAATTGTCGGCAGATCGGCGCGGCGTTCCTGACCGGGTTTCAGGGCTTTGGCGAGGACGCCACCGCTATTGTTGCGCTGGACGAGCTTGCGCAGCATGGCATCCGTCCCGTCGCGGTCTTCCTCGATCATCACCTGGCCGTTAGCGACGACAACGGCCTGACCAAGATCCCTTGCGCCCAAAGCCTTTGCCGCCTGTATGGCGGTGTTTATATCAGTCGTATTTTGGGCACTTGGCTGGATCGCGCCCAGCACGCCTTTCGGCATCAGATAGTCCGGCAATAATTCATCGGCGCCGATGACCGTAAAACCTTCGTTCTCGAGGGCACCGATCAGTGCCGTCAAAAGTCCGTCATCTCCGAGAACGGCAGCACCGCTGGATGCGAAGAATTTTACCCCCCACCAGTCCGGACGAAGTTCTGAGAGTGACGGCCTGCGAATGGCACCCGCCATTACCAGCGTATCGCAACCGGCTTCCTTGAGGCTTTTCACGGCGGCACCGGCAGCGCCGACGCGAATAATGGCATGGCTGTCACCGGCATAGTGCGCCGGATCGCCCTGGCCTTCGAAAACAATGACGTGAAAGGGTTGCTGGTTGCGCCGGCAGGCCTCGACAAGCAACACCGGCAGCCTGCCGCCACCGGCGAGGATGCCGATCTTGTTACGCGGCATCTTCCATGTGTGGCTGGCAGATCCGGCGTGAGGAATCACTGTTGATGAAATTGACGATGTCCATGACGGGCTCGTTGCTTTTGAAATCCTCAATCACGTCCTGCAGGCGTTCGGCCATGGTCCCTTCTTCGGCGAAGATCATGCGGTAGGCTTTGCGAATTTCGTGAATCAGGTCACGCGAGAAGCCGCGCCGTTTCAATCCGACGATGTTCAAGCCTTCAAGGCGGGCCCGGTTACCGGTGACGACGCCATAGGGAATAACATCATGTTCGACGCCGGTTTTGCCGCCGATCATGGCATGCTTGCCGATGCGGACGAATTGATGCACGGCCGACAGGCCGCCGATGATGGCCCAGTCTTCAATGGAAACGTGCCCGCCCAGCGTTGCGCTGTTGACCAGAATGACGTTGTTGCCGATCAGGCAATCGTGCGCGACATGTGCACCGACCATGAACAGGCAGTCGTTACCGACCTTGGTCAGCAGGCCGCCGCCTTCGGTACCGGGGTTCATGGTGACGTGCTCACGGATCACGTTTCGGGCGCCGATTTCAAGGGTGGAAACTTCGCCCCTGAATTTCAGATCCTGCGGTTGATGGCCAATCGACGAGAACGGAAAGACTCTGGTTGCAGGTCCAATCGTGGTTTGCCCCTCAACGACCACGTGCGACATGAGTTGCACACCGTCGCCAAGACGCACACCGGCGCCGATCACCGAATACGGGCCGATTTTAACGCCCAGTCCCAATTCTGCCTTGGGGTCGACAATGGCCGTCGGATGAATATCCGTCATGTTCGGTTCCTAATCCGTCTTGTCGACGATCATGGCGGTAAAGGTGGCCTCAGCCATCACTACGCCGTCAGCTTTTGCCTCGCCCTTGAAGCGCCATACCTTGCCCCGCCCGTGTTCCTTTGAAACATGCAGGTGCAGTGTGTGACCAGGCAGAACGGGTTTACGAAACCGCGCGCTGTCGATGGACATGAAATAGACCAGCTTTTCAGCTGAGGCATTTTCCAGCCCTTCAATGACGACAATGGCAGCCGTTTGCGCCATGGCCTCAACGATCAATACCCCCGGCATAATAGGATGATCAGGGAAGTGGCCCTGAAAAAAGGCTTCGTTGGCTGTGACATTCTTGATGCCGACAGCACTTTCTCCGGGGTGAATATCGCGCACCCGATCAATCAGCAGAAAAGGATAGCGATGCGGAATCCGTTGCATGATTCCCGCAATATCCACCTCATGTCCGGTGGCGATGGTGTCAGAATCCATCATTCAGCTCCCCTTCTTTTTTAACATACGTTCGATCATGGCGACTTCTTTCAGCCATACCCTTATGGGCTTAGCCGGGCTTCCGCCCATTTCCTGAGCCGGCGAAATATCACGCATTACACCGCTTTGTGCGGCTATTTTTGTGCCGCTGGCAATTTTCAAATGTCCGGCGATACCAACCTGTCCTGCGAGAATAACAAAATCACCAAGTTCCGTGCTACCGGAAATACCGACCTGGCTAACGATGACACAGTTTTTGCCGATTTGAACGTTGTGACCGATCTGAACAAGATTATCGATCTTGGTTCCGTCACCGATGCAGGTATCCGGGCCGGTTCCCCGGTCAATCGTCGTGTTCGCACCAATCTCGACATTCGTGCCGATAATCACGCGGCCGAGTTGCGGGACCTTGATATGACCCGCTGGGCCCATTGCAAATCCAAATCCGTCCTGTCCAATACAGACACCGGCATGAATGATGGTCTCTGCGCCGATGATGGCGTTGGCGATACAGGCATTTACGCCAATTCTCGTGTTGCTGGCGATACAGACACCGTCACCTATGACAGTATTTGCTGCGATGGTGCATCCATCAGCAATTTCGACCCTTGATCCGATGACGACACCTGGCCCGATCTCAACATGAGAGCCGATTTTTGCATCCGACGCGATGACCGCTGAAGGAGAAATCGTGCCGGTTGACTGTCGAGCCGGATAAAACAGAGACGCGACCCGGGCATAGGCATGATAAGGCTGCGGGGTAATCAGCAGACACATGCCGACCGGCGCGTGATCGACCATTTCAGGCGCTATGATACAGGCACCGGCACGGGACACCTTGAATTTGTCGGCATACTTTCGGTTATCGAGAAAGCTCACGTCTTCGGGCCCGGCCAGGTCAATCGGCATGACATCGCTGAAGGATCGCGATGCATCCTCAGAATGCATGCTTTGCGCCTTTGCCGCTTCGGCAATGCGAGCCAGACTGAACGGCCCGGCATTCGAAAAGAACCGGGAATCAGCCATGTCCGTTATTTTTTCGGCAAAACGACCTTGACGGTCGGGAGCTTTTTATCGAGGGCGATCAGGACTTCATCTGTGATGTCGTAAGCATTTTTGACGAAGACGACCTGCGAGAAACGAAGAATGATATCGTAGTGCTTTTTCTCGACCTCAGAAGCGATGATTTCGTTGAGTGCATTCTCAACCTGAAGCATGGCATCGGTCTGGGTTTGCTCAAGACTGCGGCGCCGGTCTTCGACCATCTGCTGTACGCCAACGACCTTTTGCTCAAATTTGTGACGTTCGTCAGCAAACGCTTCAGGGGCCAACAATGTTTGCTTCTTGGCCAGTTCCTGCTGAGCTGTCCGTAAAGCTTCCTGTTCCTTCTGGATTTCGCCCTGCAGCTTATTCTGGTAACTGATGATCTGCTCACGAATGGATTTTACAGATACGGCATCGCGGCGGATTTTCCCGATGTCGAGAACAACGATATTCGCGGATGCTGATGTTTTGGCAGCTGTCTGTGCGTCAGCGGCATTCGTGAAAAATACTGTCGCGCTAAAGGCAATAAAAAAAGCCGATGAAATAATTCTTATTAACAAAACTGCCTCCTAAAACCGTGTTCCGAAGTTAATACGTATGTATTCTTTCCGATCATAATCTTCTTTCAGAACCGGGATGGCGAAATCGACGCCCAGGGGACCGAATGGAGATTCCCAACTTACACCCATGCCGACGCCCATGCGCAATGAGGACGAATCAGCCGTTGTTGAATTCGTAGGCGACAGCGATGCTGACGAACCAAAGTCGGTGAATAAGTGGCCACCGACACCCAGTTCCTCAGGTAGTCCTGAAGGGAAGTCCAGGCCAAACGACCCCGCGTACATCCATTCGCCACCTAATGCGTCATCCGTTGCCAAATCGCGTGGACCAATCCCCGAGGTTTCAAAGCCTCGCACATCTTCGCCGCCCAAAAAATACCGCTCGGAGAGCTTTAGATCTTTGCCAAGGCCAAAAAC
>JANRAT010000072.1:0-5733 GCA_030727885.1 Rhodospirillales bacterium
TCGGTAACCCGAACGAGAAGTTGGATGCGCCGCAAGTGGTATTGACCTTAAGCTCTTCACGGAGTCTGCGGATCAGGTGCAGAACGTGACGACCGGCATCGTTCAGTGCACCGACCGGCATCACCAGAGGGTCGACCAGTATATCCTCTTTCGGGATGCCGAAATCCTGCGCCCGCTCGACAATTTTTTTGGCGACCAAGAAGCGTACATCCGGGTCTTCGGAAATCCCGGTTTCGTCGTTGGAGATGGCAACAACGGCGGCGCCGTATTTCTTGATCAGCGGCAGCACGACCTCAAGCCGTTCTTCTTCGCCGGTGACAGAATTGACCAGCGGCTTGCCTTGATAAACGGAAAGGCCGGCTTCAAGTGCGGCGACGATGGAACTGTCTATCGAAAGCGGGGCGTCGGTCAGCGACTGCACCAGTTTTACGCACTCGGCGAGGATTTTCGGCTCATCCGCAAGCGGGATGCCGGCGTTGACATCGAGCATCTGCGCGCCGGCGGCGATCTGCGCCAAGGCATCGGATTCAACCCGGGAATAATCACCAGCGGCCATCTCGGCAGCGAGCAGCTTGCGGCCGGTCGGATTGATGCGCTCACCTATGATCACGAAGGGCTCATCGAAGCCGATGACGACTTCCTTGGTGGCGGAGCTGACAACGGTTCTGGTCACTTTGGTAACTCCCTGAATAAGGCGTTTCGGGATGTTCCCGAATAATCAGTAGATAACGATAATATGCTGTCGTAACTATCCAAAAGGCGACCTATCACGTATCACTGGCGGCGAGTTCACCGGACTGACGTTCGGCAAATTCAATGGCAGTGGCATCCCCTGGATTCAGTTCGCGCTGCCAGGGCTTGCGATCCTTGAGCACACCGGATTCATGAACGATTTCCGACACCAGTTCTTCCTGCCGGTAGGCCATGACGTGAATCCCTGAAACCCCTTCGATGTCCTGAATTTGCTGGATCAGTTCAATACACAGTTTCTTGCCTTCAAGCTTCTGTTTTTCAGCCCCTTCAAGACGCGCAATGATGCTGTCCGGTATATGAACGCCCGGCACATTGGCGCGCATCCAGCGGGCGGTTTTCGCTGAGGCCAGCGGCCCGACACCGATCAGGATGTAGCATTTTTCATGCAGGCCCATATCGCAGACACGCTTCATGTATTCCTTCAAAAGCGGAATGTCATAGCAATACTGGCTCTGCACAAACTGGGCGCCGGCTTCGATTTTCTTTTTTAGCCTGAGCGGACGGTAATCATAGGGCGGCGCGAACGGATTGATGGCGGCACCAAGGAACACCCGCGGCGGGTCCGTGATCTTGCGGCCAGAAAGAAAGCGACCTTCATCGCGCATGGTGCGGATGGTTTCGAGCAGGGACATGCAGTCGAAATCAAACACCGGCTTGGCGCCGGGCTGATCCCCGGCCTGCACACCGTCGCCGGTCAGACACAGGATATTGTTAACGCCCATCGCGGCGGCACCCAGAACATCGCCCTGAATGGCGATACGATTGCGGTCGCGGCAGCTGATCTGCAGGATCGGCGCATAGCCGACACGAGTCAAAAGGCCGCAAATGGCGACGCTCGACATATGGCAGTTGGCGCCAGAACCGTCAGTCGCGTTGATGCCGTCTACCCAGCCGTCAAAGATACCGCCGCGTTCATAGACTTCGTTGGGATCGGCACTGTCAGGCGGATTGAGCTCGGCGGTGACGGCAAACTCGCCGCGACGCAGAATCCGTTCCAGCCGCCCGCGCGAGGTATGGCCTTCGGGAACATAGGAGAAATCTTCTGGCGCATTCGGGCTCATTGTTCCTGCGCCTTTTCCAAAGCGTCCTGTTCGGCCCGTTCAGCGGTAACGCGAAGCCATGCAGACGTGTTGCGGAGACTTTGGTCGACCGGTTTTTGTACCTTGAGGATATTGCTGTTTGCACGCATCCGCTGGCTGCCTTGCCAGGCCTGCACCCAGACGCATGGCATGTCCGGCTCGACTTCACAATTTCCGTTGGCACGAACGCCGCCGCAGGGACCGTTTCTAAGCTGTTTCGGACAGTTCATCGGGCAGGACATGCCGGTGTCGGAGAGGGCGCACTGACCGCACATCCGGCAATCAAACAGAAAGCCTTTGACGGTTTTTTCGACGAACATCACCGGACGTTCGACGCGTCGATAGCCGATCAGGTTCCAGAGCGGATGCAATTTCAAAAACACATCCGCCAGCAGCGTGTAGATGATTTCCAGCCCGCGCGCGTGCTTGACCGACCACAGCCGCACAGAATAACGCGCCCGTTGGCGACGTACCGCGCTGATGTCGCTCGGCTGATAGGCCGCGGTCGGGGAGGCCGGTTTTGCCATTAGGACGTTTCCACTTCATGCCCTTTGGCGGCAATCAGACGGGCCAGCCGGGCATCATCGTACGCTGTTTCTAGCTTGTGCTGCCAGGCATCGGCTTCGGTTTCAAGATCGTCACCGCACGCAAGCGGGTCGCTGCGCCGCCAGTCGGCAAGGTAATCATCCGTGCCGATGGCTTTGGCCCGCATTGCGGCGCTGTCGACAGCTTCCTGGAAGCGGGCTGCTAGTTGGCGTTTGGCACTGGTGCGGCCCTGATTGATGATCACCTGAGCCGGGATGTCACGCCAATATACGATGGTCACGTGCGCCATCATCATCTCCTTTACGGGCCTGATCGACAATGAAATCGCCAAGCCCGCCATAGCCGGTGAAGCGATAGACGTATGCAAGGCCAAGGGTTTCAGCCGCTTTCTGTGCCTGTTTCTGGAGTTCGGTATCTTCGGTCTGCGCCAGATAGGTGAGGCGTTTGTAATTGCCGAAATAGGCGTCACGCAGTTCCGGATGACGGTCCAGCCCCAACCCCTTGACGATCAGGCGGTCAAAGAACCGCACCAGATAGTCTGTCAGATAAAAGGTGCCGATCTCGTCTTCCTGCATTGCCTCGAAGGCATCATCACCGGCATAGAACGCATAGCAATGCGCACCACCAATGCGCTCGACATTTTTTTCACGCAGCACATCATCCAACAGGCCGCCGGTGCCGCAGTCTGCATAGAGTGCGACAATCCGTTCGTATTTATCCTGATTGGCGTCGATCTTGCGGCGCATCTCGTCCGGAATTCGTTCCGGGCGGTTATGCAATTCCGCCGGCAGGCAGGTCAGATCAATGCCTGTTAAACCGTTGGCTTCCGTGACCCAGCCGATTTCGCGGGCCAGTGCACCGCAAGCGATGATCAGCAGGGGTCGCATCGGGGCGTCCCGGGCCCGGGGCTATCTGGTCGCCAATGCCGAGCCCTGACGACGCGACATCCATTCCTTGGCGGTCTCGACGGCGACAGCGGCATCCCGGCAATAGGCATCGGCGCCGATGTTATCGGCAAACGCTTCGTTCAGCGGCGCACCGCCGACCAGCACCACATAATCGTTACGGATGCCCTTTTCGACCATGGTGTCGATGACGACTTTCATGTAGGGCATGGTCGTCGTTAGCAACGCCGACATGCCAAGGATGTCGGGCTGGTGTTCTTCAAGGGCTTTCAGGTATTTGTCGACGTCGACATTGATGCCGAGATCGACGACTTCGAAGCCGGCGCCTTCCATCATCATGCCGACAAGGTTCTTGCCGATGTCGTGAATGTCGCCCTTGACCGTGCCGATTACCATCTTGCCCATTTTGGGCGCACCGGTTTCAACCAATAACGGGCGCAGGACGCTCATGCCGGCCTTCATGGAATTGGCGGCCATCAGGACTTCAGGGACAAACAGTATGCCGTCGCGGAAATCGACACCGACGATCCGCATACCTTCGACCAGGGCTTTGGTCAGCGTGTCGTAGGGCGACCAGCCGCGTTCCAGCAGGATATTTGTGCCCTCGACGACTTCATCGGCAAGCCCGTCATACAGATCGTCATGCATCTGCAGGACAAGTTCATCATCGGAAAGTTCGGAAAGAACGATGTCGTCATCTTGATCGGCCACAAGTATTCTCCCAGCCAAAAGCGACCTGTCCTACAGGCCGTGAATAATCTCAATATGATCTTAGCTTACAGTACGGCTGTTCATTTGCAGACATGAATTAGAACTGTTGCGACATGTTTTGATCCGACAATCGAATTTTTGCCAATCTATGACTTCGGACGGGTGTTCTCGGGGTCATAAAGTGGTTTTGAGCCGACTGCGGCGACTTCAATCGGGTACTTCTGGTTGAAGTATTCGATCTCGAGACGTCGGCCTTCCTCGCAGTACTCAAACGGCAGATAACCGAGCGCGATGTTTTTGCCGATTGATGGACCGTAGGCCATGCTGGTGGTGTACGAGCGCCGGCCAAGCGCATCAATCAGGACCTCGTTCGTTTTCGGATCGATAATCGGGCAGGTGCCGACCGGGAAGCGCGCCACGCCGTCCTTGTCGATGTTGTCGGTCATGATCATGGTGCAAAGCATGGCGGGCTGGTGTGTGCGTTTGCGGTGCTCGAGGTTTGCGGCCTTGCCATGAAAATCAGCGGCCTTCACCTTCGGACGAGCAAGCCCGGCTTCGAGCAGATTGTATTCGGTCAGCAGGTCGGCATTCTGCAGACGCAGGCTTTTTTCCAGCCTGCGGCTATTGGCGTAGGTTTCAACGCCGACCGGCGTGATCCCGAGGTCCCGGAACATATCCCAAAGTGCCAGGCCATAGCCGAGCGGGAAATGAAGCTCCCAGCCCTGTTCGCCGACATACGAGATGCGGAAACCTTTAACCGGTATGCCGCGGAGCGTGAAGTCCCGGCAGGCCGCAAACGGGAAATTCTCCAGATCGAGTCCAGCCGGATTATCGGCCAGTTTTTTCAGGGTTTCACGGGCATTGGGCCCCCAGACGCCGATGCAACCGAAGTGATCGGTCCGGTCCTCGACATAGGCTGTCCATTCCTTATCCTGGGACATGCGGCGCAAATAGGTCATGTCCCGATGACCGGCGTCGGCACCATCGATAACGCGGAAGCGGTCTTCGGCCAGACGCAGGATCGTCAGATCCGCCTGAACGCCGCCGGTTGCATCAAGGAAGTTGGTGTAGACGCCTTTGCCGACAGGCGTGTCACCAGCAACCTTTGACGATGACACATACTCGACCAACT
Organism: Rhodospirillales bacterium; assembly: GCA_030727885.1. Lineage (GTDB taxonomy): Bacteria > Pseudomonadota > Alphaproteobacteria > Rhodospirillales > Casp-alpha2 > UBA4479. The sequence continues at coordinate 5,127 of JANRAT010000072.1, forward strand.
GTTCGGCATCGCGACCGCTGACATCGTATATTGCGAAGTGGGACAGATTGATCATGCCGACGTTTTCGGAAAGCTCCAGATGTTCAGCGTTGGACACCCGCCAAAAATGCCGGTTGTCCCATTCGTTTTCACGGACCGGCACACGGTCGCCGTATTTCTCGAACAGCGGTGCTTCATTTGACGCATAGCCGTGCGCCCGTTCCCATCCTGCAAGCTCCATGAAGTAACCGCCGAGTTCCTTTTCCCGGAGATTGTACGGAGCCGAACGCAGATTGCGGGCCTTGGAATAGGGCTCGCGGTTGTGCACAGGCGGATTGTAGATTTTGAAAGCCGTCTCATAGCAGCGGTCAAAAATATAGCGCTCGGATTTCTGGATCGGATAGTAGCGCGCATAGTCAATTGCGTGATGATCGATTTCAGTGCGCCCATCGGTCATCCAGTCGGCAATGATTTTGCCGGTCCCTGGGCCGTCCTTGACCCACACCGAGACCCCGTACCAAAGCCCGCGCACGTCAGGGGATTCGCCGATCGACGGACCGCCGTCTGCGGTGACCTGCAACAGGCCGTTGAAGGAATGCTTCTCGTTGTAGCCCAGTTCGCCCAGGAT
>JANRAT010000072.1:5743-8380 GCA_030727885.1 Rhodospirillales bacterium
GTTCCATATCAAGGTCACGCTGTGACGGTGACAGGCGGGCCTGTTCTTTTTCAAGAATGTCGCGGGGGTGGCACAGGCGCGGTTCTTTTTCCTCGTAATAGCCCCATTCGATCTGTCCACCCTCAGCCGTCTTCGGATCGCCGGTGTCGCGCAGATAGGCCGAGTTGCCCTGGTCGCGCAGCAGCGGATAGCCGATTTCCTTTCCGGTGCCTTCGAATTCATTGTACGGCCCGAAGAAGGTCAGCGGATGGTCGACCGGCATGACCGGCAGGTCTTCACCGGCCATTTCCGCAATCAGGCGGCCCCATAGTCCGGCACAGACCACGACATATGGTGTTTCGATATAGCCGCGTGACGTATGCACGCCCTTGATGCGGCCGTTCTCGATGTTGAGACCGGTGCACGGTGTATTCGCCATGGTTTCGAGTTTGCCGGCTTTCTCGGCTTCCTGGACCAGTTCCCCGGCGACGATCTGCGAGCGTGGGATCACGAGGCCTGCGTCGGGGTCCCACAGTGCGCCCTGAATTACGTCTTCTTCGATCAGCGGCATCAGTTCCTTGGCTTTTTTTGCCGTGATCATCTCGACGCGGTTGCCGAAGGCACGCCCGGAGCTGACCCGGCGTTCAAGTTCGCGCATCCGTTCATCGTCGCCTTTGCGGGCGACCTCGATCCCGCCGATCCGGGAATATCGGCCCCGTTTTTCATAAAAATCGATGCTGTATTTGGTGGTAAAAATCGTCATCGGGTCATGCATCGTATTGAAGCAGAAATCCGACGCGTGTCCGGTTGAGCCGATGTCGGTCGGTATACCCGATTTGTCGATGCCGATGATATTATCCCAGCCGCGCTCGATCAGGTGATGCGCGACCGACGCGCCGACGATACCGCCCTGGCCAATGATGACGACGCTGGCTTTCTTGTGAAAATTCGACATCACGTGACACTCCGTCTGGGCCCCGTTGCTAGACGGGATCATATAATACCTCACGACTCGTTAGGGCCTAGCGGGAATTACCGCTTGGTGTTTCCCGACAATCACTATCCCAGTTACGTCTCACCCCAATTCAAAGCATGATTGCCGAAGCGATTTCCCAGCATTACCCTGTATTGAAAGGGCGTTAAGAAACATCAAAACCGAGGGACATCAGCCATGTTAAGTGATTGGGAGCCGCCGAAGTCATTTTCCAAATATAAACATATTCAGGCAAAGCGCCTGACCGGTTGCATTGGTGCCGAGATAACGGGTGTCGATGTTTCTGCCGACCTGCCCGACGCGGTCATTGATGAAATCACAGGTGCGCTCAACGAGCATCATGTGATCTTTTTTAGAGACCAGCATCTGGAGCCAAAACGGCAAGCTGCTTTCGCCTCTCGTTTTGGCCCGCTGATCCCATACCCGATGGTTAAGGGGCTGGATGGCACGGACGAAGTGGTGCCGGTGGTGAAGAACGCCGACGAACGGGTCAATTTTGGTGGCATCTGGCATGCCGACACGACGTATCTTGAGGAACCACCAATGGGTGCGCTGCTGTATGCCGTGGAATTGCCCCCATATGGTGGCGATACACTGTTTGCCAACATGCATATCGCCTATGAAACACTGTCACCGAGCCTGCAGGCCTACCTGGAGACCCTCACAGTGATCCAGAACTCCGCCAAGGCCGAAGTGACCCGAACCCGTGAAGACCGCATAAAGGGCGAGGGTGGTCAGCGCAAACAGCTAATTGCCGAGCATCCAGCTGTCATCACGCACCCAAGAACAGGGCGCAAATCGCTGTTTGTCAATTCCGGGCATACTGAACGTTTCAAGGAACTGACGATGGAAGAAAGCGAGCCATTGCTGAAATTCCTGTTTGCGCATCAAACCAGACCGGAATTTACCTGTCGTTTTGTATGGACGCCTGGAGCGCTGGCATTCTGGGACAACTATTCAGCACAGCACAATCCGATCAACGATTACCACGGATTCAAGCGTCTGATGCACCGGGTCACCATTGGCGGTGGCCGTCCGTCATTGATGAAAGCTGCGGAATAGGGGGTGGTCGCTCCTAATCAGCTTTCAAACCGGCCTTAAGGCATGTAAAAGCCGAGCAACTCATGATCTCGCAATATCTGGAAGCATGTCAGTTCTGAAATGACTATTGAATACATTGCCATACTGGCCTTGATTGCCGTTCTTTCAGTCGTTCAATCGTACTTCGGCATGGGCATTCTGGTGTTCGGGACGCCAACACTATTGCTAGCAGGGTATGATTTCGTGCCAACCCTGGGATATTTGCTGCCGGCATCGTGTGCGGTTTCCTTGCTACAAGTCGTATCGGGGTATTCGAAAAGGCCGGCGATCTCACGGAATTTGTATTTACTCTGTCTCCCAGGAATCGGCGCAGGCCTGTGGCTCGTCAACGACAGCCCGCTAGCGTCATGGACCAATCTGCTGGTCGGCGGCACGTTATTGGTCAGTGCCATGATACGTTCATGGGCGCCTTCAAGGCTGCTGATGACCGATCTGCTGGAAAAGCACCAACCGACATATCACCTGATCATGGGGCTGGTCCATGGCATGACCAATCTGGGGGGGGCGCTTCTGGCCATACTTGCCAGTGGCACGAATACCGAAAAAGAAGCCATCCGCTATAC
>JANRAT010000073.1 GCA_030727885.1 Rhodospirillales bacterium
GTTCCCGCCTGCGCGGGAATGACGGGGTTTTTAGTTCTTGGTCTTGTCGACCAGCTGGTTTTCGGCAATCCACGGCATCATGGCGCGGAGTTTTTCGCCGACGACTTCGACGCCGTGCTCGGCAGCCAGACGGCGCGATGCCTTGAAGCTGGCCTGACCGGAAATGTTCTCGCTCATGAAGTCACGCACGAAACGGCCGGTCTGGATGTCGGTCAGAATGTCCTTCATGCGGGCTTTCGTATCCGCCGTGATGACCCGGGGGCCGGACACGTAATCGCCGTATTCGGCGGTATTGGAGACCGAGTAGCGCATGTTGGCGATGCCGCCTTCATAGATCAGATCGACGATCAGCTTGACCTCGTGGCAGCACTCGAAATAGGCCATCTCCGGCGCGTAACCGGCTTCGACCAGGGTTTCGTAACCGGCCATGATCAGGTGTGACAGGCCGCCGCAAAGAACAGCCTGCTCGCCGAACAGATCGGTTTCGCACTCTTCCTTGAAGGTTGTCTCGATGATGCCGGAACGACCGCCACCGATAGCCGACGCATAGCTGAGCGCGACTTCGAGGGCATTGCCGGTGGCGTCCTGATTGACAGCGACCAGGCACGGCACGCCGGCGCCGCGCTGATATTCGGAGCGGACCGTGTGGCCCGGGCCCTTCGGTGCGATCATGAAGACGTCGAGATCGGGACGGGCTTCGATCAGCTGGAAGTGAATGTTGAGGCCGTGCGCGAATGCCAGCGCAGCGCCTTCCTTCATGTTGTCTTTCAGGTGGTCGCGGTACAGTGCGGCCTGACCTTCGTCCGGCGTCAGCACCATGACGACGTCAGCCCATTTGGCAGCGTCGGCCGGGCTCAAAACCTTGAGGCCGGCATTTTCCGCTTTCTTGGCGCTGCCGGAACCCTGACGCAGCGCGACGGCCACTTCCTTGACGCCGCTGTCGCGGAGGTTCAGTGCATGGGCATGACCTTGGCTGCCGTAGCCGACGACGGCTACTTTCTTGCCCTTGATCAGATTAACGTCCGCATCACGGTCGTAATAAACTCGCATTTTTCTCTCCCCTGAGATCCTGGGTTGTTTGGTAAAAAAATCTGTCCTAAGCCGAAATCGCTGGGCTTTTTACAGCGATGCCATGCCTCGGGCAATGGCAGCGACGCCGGTTCGTGAAATATCCACAAGCCCCAACGGCCGCATAAGATCGATGAAAGCGTTCAATTTGCCGGTATCGCCGACGATTTCGAAGACGAAACTCTCGTTCGTGCTGTCGACGGCGCGGGCGCGGAAGATATCGGCGATACGCAGGCTTTCGACCCGCTTTTCCCCGGTGCCGACGACCTTGACCAAGGCCAGTTCACGGTCAACGTGCGGTCCGTCGAGGGTCAGATCGGACACCCGGTGCACCGGCACCAGCCGGCCCAGCTGCGCCTTGATCTGTTCGATGATCATTTCCGTGCCGGACGTCACGATGGTGATGCGCGATAGTGCTTTCTTGATATCGACCTCGGCCACGGTCAGGCTTTCGATGTTGTAGCCGCGGCCGGAAAACAGGCCGATGACGCG
>JANRAT010000074.1 GCA_030727885.1 Rhodospirillales bacterium
GGCGCCGTTGCCGACCTGACGCTGATTTCCGGGCAGAAACCGATCGTTACGCGCGCCAAGAAGTCGATTGCCGGCTTCAAACTGCGCGAAGAAATGCTCGTTGGCTGCAAGGTTACGCTGCGCAAGACCCGTATGTTTGAATTCCTGGATCGCCTGGTGACGATCACCTTGCCACGGGTTCGCGACTTCCGCGGCCTCAACGGCAAAAGCTTCGATGGTGCCGGCAACTATGCCATGGGTATCAAAGAACAGATCGTTTTCCCGGAAATTGATTACGACAAGGTCGATGCGATCCGCGGTATGGATATTGTGATTTGTACGACCGCCAAAACCGACGCTGAAGCGAAAGCGTTGCTCAAGGCGTTCAATATGCCGTTCATAAATTGAGCGGCAAGAGGAGAATAGCGTAATGGCTAAGAAGAGCGCAGTTGAGCGGGAGAGAAAGCGGACCCGTTTGGTCAAGCAGTTTGAAGGACGTCGTGAGCGCCTTAAAACCGCTGCCAAGGATCCGAGCCTGTCACCGGAAGATCGCTTCAACGCCCGTCTGAAGCTTGCCGAGCTGCCGAGAAATTCGGCACCGGTTCGCCAGCGTCTGCGCTGCGAGCTTACCGGGCGTCCGCGCGGGAATTATCGCAAATTTAAAATCTGTCGCATCAAGCTTCGGGAACTGGCATCAGCCGGCCAGATCCCGGGCATGGTCAAGTCTAGCTGGTAAGGGAGAGACGACAATGTCTATGACGGATCCCCTCGGCGATATGCTGACCCGTATTCGCAACGGGCAACAAGCCCGTAAAAGCTCGGTTACTTGCCCGGCTTCGCGGTTGCGTGCAAACGTTCTCGAAGTGCTGAAACGCGAAGGATTTATTCGTGGTTTTGACCAGTCCGATGTGCGTCCAGGCATCTCCGAGATAAAGATTGAACTGAAATACCACGAAGGTGATCCGGTTATCCGGCACCTGAGCCGGATTTCCAAGCCTGGCCGTCGGATTTATACCGGCGTCAACGATCTCAACCGTGTTTATAACGGATTGGGTATCGCCATCCTGTCAACGCCGCGTGGCGTTCTCTCGGATGCCGAGGCTCGGGCCCAGAACGTCGGTGGTGAGGTTCTCTGCGAGGTGTTCTAAGAACACCCCAGGAATTTAAACGAGGATTGATACCATGTCGCGAATAGGAAAATACCCGGTTACTGTCCCGAATGGCGTGACCGTTGAACTTAACGGTAACCTTGTGACGGCCAAGGGAAAACTTGGTGAACTGTCAGTAACGCTGACCAGTGACGTCAAGGTCGAGCAGGCTGATGGTGCCGTGACCGTAACACCGTTGGCGACGCACAAACGCGCCCGCCAAATGTGGGGTACAGCTCGGAGCCTCATTGATGGTCTGGTCATGGGGGTTTCCGAAGGGTTCACCCGTAAGCTGGAAATCACCGGCGTTGGTTATCGTGCCCAGGTACAGGGCCGGGATGTCGTGCTGCAACTTGGTTTCAGCCACGAAGTCCGCTACCCGATCCCTGAAGGCATCAAGATCGAAGCCCCGGATCAGAACAATCTGCTGATCAGCGGCGCCAGCAAACAGCGCGTCGGTCAGGTGGCTGCGGAGATTCGCGCATATCGTCCGCCAGAGCCTTACAAAGGCAAGGGTGTCCGGTACGCGAACGAATTCATCCTCCGTAAGGAAGGAAAGAAGAAGTAATCATGTCGAACGCAAAAAACCTTTTTAAACGCCGGACAATGCGCACACGCGCACGCCTGAAGCGTCTGACTTCCGGACGCCCCAGACTTTCCGTGTTCCGCTCCGGCAAGCACATTTACGCACAGGTCATAGATGACACCAGCGGTAGCACGCTGGCCACGGCATCGACCCTGGATAAAGACCTGCGTAGTGGTCTCAAGACCGGTGCTGACCGCAATGCTGCTACCGAAGTCGGTAAGCTGGTTGCAAAGCGCGCACTCGACAAAGGTGTAACCGAGGTCTTTTTTGACCGCGGTGGCTTTAAATATCACGGGCGAATCAAAGCCCTTGCAGACGGCGCCCGTGAGGGCGGCCTGAGCTTCTAGGAGAGCGACGAATGGCTGACAATAAAACACCGGAACGTGGCGGACAGCGTGGTCGCGGCCGAGGCGGTCGAGATCAAAATCGCGAACGTGAAACACGCGAACGGAACGATGAAGGCGATGAACTTGTAGACAAGCTGGTTCACATCAACCGGGTTGCCAAGGTGGTCAAGGGTGGCCGCCGTTTCTCGTTTGCAGCCCTGGTGGTTGTTGGCGACGGCAAGGGCCGCGTCGGTTACGGCACGGGTAAAGCCCGTGAAGTACCGGAAGCGATCCGCAAGGCGACCGATCAGGCCAAGCGCCAGATGATCCGCGTGCCGCTTCGTGAAGGCCGTACGCTGCATCATGATATCAATGGCCGCTTTGGTGCCGGTAAGGTTGTCCTTCGTTCGGCCCCAGCTGGTACCGGTATCATCGCCGGTGGCCCGATGCGCGCCGTATTCGAGACGATGGGCGTTGCTGATGTCGTTTGTAAGTCGAACGGCACGCAGAACCCGCACAACATGATCAAGGCGACTTTCGAGGCGCTTAAAAACCTGCAATCCCCGCGCTCAATCGCGGCCCGTCGGGGCCTCAAGGTTGGCGATATCGTTGCCCGTCGCGGCGATACCGGCCTTAGCGCAGAATAATAGGATCGGAACTACAGATGGCTGACAAGAAAGCAACCGTCACAGTCACTCAGACCCGCAGTCCGATTGGCCGCGATGGCGACCAACGCGCGACGCTCAAGGGTCTTGGACTGAATAAAATAAATAGGACCAAGACGTTAGAAGACACGTCATCGGTTCGTGGCATGATCGACAAGGTAAAGCACCTGGTTCGGGTTGAGGAACAAGCCTAACAGGCTTATTTCACTCTAACAGGTGCGATCACCGGGCCTTTGGCCCCGGGTACGCAAAAGGAATTTGGCGATGAGACTAAACGAAATCCGAGATAACGCCGGCGCGACGAAAAACCGCAAGCGTATTGGCCGCGGTATCGGTTCTGGTACGGGTAAGACATCAGGGCAAGGCCAAAAGGGCCAGAAATCGCGTAGTGGTGTCTCGTTGCTGGGCTTTGAAGGCGGTCAGATGCCGTTGTATCGGCGTCTGCCGAAACGCGGTTTCAACAACCCGTTCACCAAAGACTTCGCCGAACTGACCACGGGCAAGCTGCAGAAGGCCATTGATGCCGGTAATCTCGATGCAAAAAGCGAAATCACCGTTGTCGAACTTCTGGCTGCCGGCGTCATTCGCAAATCCAAGCATGGCGTTCGTCTGCTCAACAAGGGCGAATTGACCGCCAAGGTTGCTCTTGATGTCTCGCACGCTTCGAAGGGTGCCATTGAGGCCGTCGAAAAGTCCGGTGGTTCCGTCAAGGTTGCCGAGAAGAAAGAACGCCCGAAAGGCAAGGGTCGTCGTCGTGAACGTCTGTCTGCTGAACGCCAGGCTAAATACGCCGCTTCGCGCAGTGGTGACGTGGTCGTCGTTGATACGGCCGAGGAAGAATAACACAGTATGGCTTCAGCTGCCGAACAGCTCGCATCTAATATCAATTTCGGCGCCTTCTCAAAGGCAACGGAACTGAAGAAGCGCATCTGGTTCACGCTGGGTGCTCTTATCATCTATCGTCTGGGAACCTTTGTGCCATTGCCGGGTATTGATCCGACAATTCTGCAAAGCCTGTTCCATCAGACCGGTGGTGGTATTCTCGGCATGTTCGACATGTTCGCCGGTGGCGCTCTGTCGCGTATGACGATTTTCGCGCTGAATATCATGCCGTACATTTCCGCTTCGATCATTATGCAGCTGATGACAGCCGTTTCGCCGTCGCTCGAGCAGATGAAGAAAGAAGGCGAGACCGGCCGCAAAAAAATCAACCAGTATACCCGCTATCTTACAGTGGTGATCTGCGTCCTGCAGGCTTACGGTATTGCTGTCGGTCTTGAGAGCATGGGCTCAGGTGGCCGCATGGCGGTTGATAATCCAGGTCTTTTCTTCCGTGTGACTGTGGTTATTACCCTGACCGGCGGGACGCTGTTCCTGATGTGGCTGGGTGAACAGATTACTGCTCGCGGTGTTGGTAACGGCATTTCGCTGATCATTTTCGCCGGTATCGTTGCCGGTTTGCCGAAAGCGCTGGCCTCGACGCTGGATCTCGGACGGACCGGCGCCTTGTCGACACCGATCATCATCGGCCTGCTGCTGATGGCGGTTATCGTGATTTTCCTGATCGTCTTCATAGAACGCGCACAGCGCCGGATTCTGATCCAGTATCCGAAACGCCAGCGCGGCAACAAGATGACGGGTGGCGATACGTCTCATCTGCCGCTCAAGGTCAATACGGCAGGGGTTATTCCGCCGATTTTCGCCAGCTCGATTCTGCTGCTGCCGATCACAATTATACAATTCTCGGCCGGTACCGGTCCTGAATGGATGAGCACCGTTGCCGCCTATATGGGCCGTGGTCAGCCGTTGTATCTGGTATCCTATACGCTGATGATCGTGTTCTTTGCGTTCTTCTATACGGCCGTTGTGTTCAATCCGGCCGAGACTGCGGATAACCTCAAGAAGTACGGCGGCTTTGTGCCGGGGATCCGTCCGGGCAAGAATACCGCTGACTATCTCGATTGGGTCCTGACCCGTTTGACCGTAATCGGTGCTGCTTATCTGGCGATCCTGTGTATGTTACCCGAGCTTTTGATTTCCAGGTGGTCTGTCCCGTTCTATTTTGGTGGCACCAGTCTGCTGATTGTCGTAACCGTGACGATGGATACGGTTACCCAGATACAGTCGCATCTGCTGGCGCACCAATATGAAGGTTTGATCAAGAAGTCGAAGCTGCGGGGGCGTAAGGCATGATCATCATTCTTTTAGGACCGCCGGGTGCCGGCAAAGGGACCCAGTGCGAGCGACTGGTTGAGAAATATTCGATCATCCAGCTTTCGACCGGCGACATGCTGCGTGCAGCTGTCAAAGCCGGCACGAAAATGGGCAAGATGGCGAAAGAAGTGATGGATCGCGGTGATCTGGTTTCGGACGATATCGTCGTCGGTATTATTGCCGATCGTATTGCTGAGCCGGATTGCAGTAGGGGGTTCATCCTTGATGGCTTTCCGCGCACGGTCAAACAGGCGGAAGCCCTGGATAAAATGCTCGCTGCCAAGGGGCTTAGCCTTAGCAGCGTGATATCGATGGAAGTCGATGAGAAGGTCTTGTTTCAGCGAATCGAGAAGCGTGCAGCCGAAACTGGCGGTGCGAGAAGCGACGATAATGCGGAAACATTGAAAAAAAGGCTCGTGGTTTATCGCGAGCAAACAGCCCCTATAATTCCTTATTATAAGGAAAAAGGGGCACTGAAGACGGTCGATGGCATGCAGGATATTGATTCTGTTACAAAAGCTCTGTATGCGATCTTGGATTAACAAGGAACTGGGTTTGAAAAATATTGCCAGATGAGTTGACTTGGCGAGCAGGATTTATATAATCCGCGCTCTTCAATCAACCGTTGGCTGTCCGTTTCGACCCAAAGTTTAAGGAGTACGAGCTTTGGCGCGTATTGCTGGTATAAATATCCCGACAGGTAAACGTGCAGTTATTGCACTGACCTACATTCATGGGATTGGCCGTACAACGGCTGTTAAGATTTGCGAAGCCTGTGGCATCACGCCGGAGCGCCGTGTCAATGAACTGTCAGACGATGAAGTCACACGTATCCGTGACCTGATCGATCAGGAGTTCACGGTCGAAGGCGAATTGCGTCGCAATGTATCGATGAACATCAAACGTCTGATGGACCTTGGTTGCTATCGTGGTTTGCGGCACCGTCGCGGACTGCCGGTACGCGGTCAGCGTACCCATACGAACGCACGGACTCGCAAGGGTCCTGCCAAGGCAATTGCCGGCAAAAAGAAAGCTTAAGGGCGAAATATCATGGCCAAAGCAGCACAAGCAGCGCGTCCCCGTCGTCGCGAACGAAAAAACATCGTCGCTGGGATCGCACACGTCAACTCGACGTTCAACAACACGATCATTACCATCTCCGATGCGCAGGGCAATTCTATCGCCTGGTCGTCGGCCGGTGCACAGGGCTTCAAGGGGTCGCGTAAATCTACTCCTTATGCGGCCCAGGTTGCCGGTGAAGTCGTCGGCCGTGCCGCGATGGAACATGGTATGAAGACACTTGAGGTCGAAGTCAAAGGTCCGGGTTCAGGTCGTGAATCCGCTTTGCGTGCGCTTCAATCGGTCGGCTTTACGATTACGGCGATCCGCGACGTTACCCCGATCCCGCACAACGGGTGCCGGGCCAAGAAACGTCGCCGGGTCTAAGGCATATCCCGCCAGGCATATGCTGGCGGGATTCATTTCGGGCAAGTTCTGTGAGATGCGAGAACTTGTTCCGGGCAGGTAAATAGACAGCGCCCTTATTCATGAGGACGCCGTCAACAATTGTGAGCGCGAGGTCACTGAAGTGCTTCAAAAAAATTGGCAAGAATTGATCAAACCCTCGAAACTCGAAGTTATTGCGGGTGCCGACCCTAGCCGTCAGGCAAGTGTCGTCGCTGAACCGCTTGAACGCGGTTTCGGGCTGACACTGGGGAATGCGTTGCGGCGCATTCTGCTGTCTTCGCTGCAAGGTGCAGCGGTGACATCGATCCAGATCGACAGCGTGTTGCACGAGTTCTCGTCTATTTCCGGCGTGCGTGAAGATGTGACGGACATCGTCCTGAACATCAAATCGATGGGCCTGAAGATGATGGCCGAAGGTCCGAAGCGGATGACGCTTAAGGCCAGCGGTCCTGGTGAAGTTACCGCCAGCATGATCGAAACGGGACCCGATATCGAAGTTATGGAGCCGGATCTTGTGATCTGTCACCTTGATAACGGTGCGACGTTGAACATGGAAATGACGGTCGAAAACGGTAAAGGGTATGTCCCGGCATCGCAAAACCGTCCGGACGACAGTCCGATCGGCCTGATTCCGATTGATGCCGTGTTCTCGCCTGTTCGCAAAGTCGCGTACAAGGTCGAAAACACGCGCGTTGGTCAGGATACGGACTATGACAAGCTGTTCCTCGATCTGACCACCAATGGTGCGGTTACGCCTGAAGATGCGGTTGCGCTTGCAGCCCGCATTCTCCAGGACCAGCTGCAGCTGTTCATCAACTTCGACGAGCCGTCGGGTGAAGTGATCACTGAAAGCCGTGACGAGCTGCCGTTCAACCGCAATCTGCTGCGCAAGGTTGACGAGCTCGAGTTGTCGGTGCGTTCGGCAAACTGCCTGAAGAACGACAACATCATCTACATTGGTGATCTGGTTCAGAAAACCGAAGCCGATATGCTGCGGACCCCGAACTTCGGCCGCAAGTCCTTGAACGAAATCAAGGAAGTGCTGTCTCAGATGGGCCTGCACCTCGGTATGGAAATCTCCGAATGGCCACCGGAAAACATCGAAGACATTGCCAAGAAACTGGAAGATCCTTTCTGATCGGATCTTCATGAAATCAGGCGGTGTCCGTAAAGGGCACCGCCTACGTTCTCAAAAAAAATGACCCACGGGTAAAATGGCACGCGTGGGCAATATGATAAGGAGCCTGACATGAAACACGGTAGTGGTTATCGCAAGTTAAACAGGACGCATTCGCATCGCAAAGCCATGTTTTCGAACATGACCGCGTCCCTCATTATTCACGAACAGATCAAGACGACGTTGCCGAAAGCCAAGGAACTGCGCCGCTTCATCGACAAGATGATTTCGCTGGGCAAGAAGGGCGGTCTGCATGACCGTCGTCGTGCTTACGCATTCCTGCGCGACGATGCCGCCGTCGCAAAACTGTTCTCTTCAATCGCTGAGCGCTACAAGGAACGTCCGGGTGGATATTCCCGCGTCCTGAAGGCCGGTTTCCGTTATGGTGACAGTGCCCCGATGGCCGTCATCGAACTGGTTGACCGTGATCCTGCCGCCAAGGGTGCTGTTGACCGCGAGCGGATTGAAGCTGAAGAACAAGCGGCTGCAACCGCTGAGTAATCTCGGCTCCTCGAGCTTTAAAGAACGGCGTCCTTTCGGGCG
>JANRAT010000075.1 GCA_030727885.1 Rhodospirillales bacterium
TCTCCCGGTACAGCAGATCATTTTCAACCCGTATGATGATGCGTTCCATCATCGCAACGCTTTCCTTGGAGAAGTCTCCGACCGCCGTTTCTGCCGAAAGCATCACCGCATCAGCACCATCGTAAATCGCCGTCGCCACATCGGAGGCTTCGGCACGGGTCGGCGTTGGCGCATGGATCATGCTGTCGAGCATCTGCGTTGCCACGATCACCGGCACGCCGTCACGGCGGCAGCTGCGCAGGATACGTTTCTGAATACCGGGCACATCTTCGGGTGGGACTTCGACGCCGAGATCGCCACGCGCCACCATGATGGCGTCAGAGAGTTCGATGATTTCGTCAAGCCGGGTCAGGGCCTGCGGCTTTTCCAGTTTGCTGATGACATGCGCCCGGCCGGCGATCAGCTTCTTGGCTTCGGCAATGTCTTCCGGCCGCTGCACGAAGCTGAGACCGATGAAATCGACACCGAGATCGAGACCGAAGCGCATATCGACGATATCTTTTTCCGTCAGCGGACTGACATCAAGGATCACGCTCGGCACGTTCAGACCTTTGTGATTGGACAAGTCCCCGCCGTTAATGACTTCGGTATCGGCCCAGTCGTGACCGTGCTCAAGGACCTTCAGACGCAACCGGCCATCGTCGAGCAGCAGGTCGGTACCCGGCTCAAGGGCGTCAAAAACTTCGGGATGAGGAAGGCAGGCACGGTCCTTGGTGCCCATGCATAACTTGGCTTCAAGGCGAAAACGCTGCCCGGTATCCAGATGCACGCTGCCGCCTTCGAAGTCGCCGACTCGCAGCTTCGGTCCCTGAAGATCAAGCAGAATGCCGACCGACCGGCCGAATTTCTGTTCCAGACTGCGCACGATATTATAGCGTTCGCGGTGCCCTTCATGGGCACCATGGGAAAAATTCATCCGGAAAACATCGACCCCGGCTTCGAACAATTGCGTGATCTGCAGCTCGGTACTGCTGGCCGGGCCAAGCGTGGCAACGATTTTGGCGTTTCTGTTTCTTCTCATGACACACACTCTAAGGGCTGGCGTTGTGGGTTGGCCAGCAGAGATCAACGTTTACAAGGAAAATTCACAGTCTTACCGTTACGGAAATGATTCGTCGGCGCAAGCTTGATTTTGTAGGCGCCATAATTTGATTTCGAGGCAAAACCGCCATGGCCGGCAAATTCCTGAAACGCGCTTTGTTGTCGATCTTCATCGACAAGAATGCCCGTGACAAACTGGAAGCAATCGAAGCCGCCAAACGCGGCGAGCCGATCAAGGCACCGGCCAGGCCGGTGACCCCGCCCGATGACGACCTCGATATTCTGCCTGAAACCCTCGTCCGCAAGGCGATTGAAAGCGCCGCGGCTGAACTGGACCGGAAAAAAAATCTGCCGCCCGGACGTCAGGCCCTGATTGAGCACGCGTTGTCGATCCATGATGAAAAGTCCAAACTGCTTGATGAACTGCCTGACGATCAACGCGAAAAGCTGATCGTTATGGCGATGCACACATTCGGCTCAACCTTTGAC
>JANRAT010000076.1:0-7210 GCA_030727885.1 Rhodospirillales bacterium
TAAACCAACCGCATGAGGTGGTGGCTGATGCCCGTATATTGTCACTGGTTCCAAGCCTGACCGAACTTCTTTTTGATCTCGGCCTGCAATCTAATCTTGTCGGACGAACGCAATATTGCATTCATCCGGGGGACAAGGTCGCAGCCATCCCGTCCGTAGGCGGCACCAAGAAAATCAAGATGGACCGGATCGGCCAGTTGGCCCCGACCCACGCGTTGCTGAATGTCGACGAAAATCCCAAAGAAATGGCGCGTGATCTGGAAGCGATGGGGATCGAGGTGATCGTCACCCATCCGATGCATCCCGATGACAACATAGATTTGTATCGCCTCATTGGCGGTGTTTTCGGTGCGTCATCCGCAGCATCCAAATTGATCCATGAATTCACTGCAGCCCGCGCAAGACTGGGTGATGCTCTCGCTCTCGCTCGCCCACGCCAACGCGCTCTCTATCTGATCTGGAAAGATCCGTGGATGGCGATCTCCGCGGATACTTATATTGCCAACATGCTTTCTCTGGTAAATTGGCAGACAGTTACGCCGGATGCCCAAGAAGAAGCCTCCGGTGATGCAGGTCGATACCCGGAAATCAATTTGAATGACGCAGCGCTTGAAAGTGTGGATCTTGTGCTTTTCTCAACCGAGCCGTATGCGTTTGACCGTGTAACAGTGTCCTGGTTTAAGGAAACATTCCCCAAACATGGCCACAAAGCGCATCTGATCAATGGCGAGATGACGTCCTGGTATGGATCGCGGGCGATAAGCGGACTGGATTATCTTGGGGCCTTTGCGGATACACTGAACAAATGAGCCCGGCCGTCCGATTGTCGGTTCATTTCGGCGGCATGTTCCTGGTGATCGGCATCATGATGCCGTTCTGGCCGGTATGGCTTTCGTCAAAGGGGCTGAACGCATCCGAAATTGGCTTGGTACTGGCAGCCGGCAGTATTGTGCGTGTCTTTATCAGCCCGCTGATTGCCCGCCTGTGTGACCGCCTCGGCGAAAGAAAGCGGCCGATTATCGTTTTATCCATCGCTGCATTGCTTTTGTTTTTACCTTTTGCCCTGCTGGATGATTTTCTGACAATCCTGATGCTGCAGGCCTGTTTTGCCGGGCTGCTCGGTCCGTTGATGCCGCTGAGTGACAGCTTGTCGATGATCGGCGTGCGCAGGCATCAGATCGACTATGGGCATGTCAGGTTATGGGGATCTCTGACGTTTATTATTGGCGCATCCGGGGTCGGCTTTTTCCTCAAAGGTGCAGCCCCAGAGATGATCTGGGCCTGCATTGCCGTGGCCATCTTTTTGTCCGTGCTGTGCAGCCTGTTTCTACCGGATTTTCGCTCGGCCCCGGCACACAAGGATTCAGCCCCGATTACGTGGGTGCTGACAGACCGGACATTCCTTGTTTTCGTGGCTGCGACGGCCTGCATCCAGGGGTCACACGCGCTTTACTATGGCTTCGGCACGCTCAACTGGCTGCGCATAGGCCTTGGCAAGGATGTCATCGGCATATTGTGGGCCGAGGGCGTGATCGCCGAAGTGATCCTTTTCGTATTCGCTGCCAAAGCCATTCGCCGCATCGGACCGGCCCGGCTGATTGCGCTTGGCGGTCTCGCCTGCCTGATCCGCTGGTCATTAACAGCCTATGCTGACCAGCTGCCGCTGATTGTCGCCCTTCAATTGCTGCACGCGTTTACATTCGGTGCTGCGCATCTGGGCGCGATATATTTCATTGCCGACAGAATGCCCGAAGAAGTATCGGCAACTGCACAGACCGTATACGCGCTGCTGGTATCAGGGCTCGGTATCGGATTGACCAGTTACCTTTCTGGTCATCTGTACGGGTCCTTTCAGGGCAGCGCCTTTCTCGCCATGGCCGCCATGGGCGGGGTCGGCATGATACTCGCCTGGAGCATTCGGCGACGCACCTGAACGGTTTTATATCGAAGACCTAGATCGTTGCTATCGGCGTTGCGGGAGAACCTACGGCCCCCGGCAATCTGAGCGGTGGTGCCGTCAACAGGAAGCGGGACCGTCCCCGTTCTCGAAGCGCATTGGCCAATGCCGACAACTCCCACAATTCACCCAGATGCACACCCAGCCTGAACAGGCAGTGACGGTGCAGCGGCAGTCTGGAACAACCACCCTGAGTTTCCCCATAGCCCTGAGAATCCTCGACCGCCATGTTGTCGGAGATCAGCGCGACAACGCCGCTGTCAGTTATCCATTGCAGGATTTTAGGATCATATCCATCCAGAACGGCGCCGCTGGAATGCAGTTTCTTGGCATCGGGCTTGCCGTTCATGCTCAGGATCATGTCGTCCCAACCTGTGTGAAACAGGAAAAAATCGCCCTCTTCGACGACGATCTTGTCGGCATCTAGCATCCGCATCAGCAGATCATATCCGACGACCGTGCGCCCGGTGCCGAGATGCGTTGCCATATCCAGCATCACGCCACGTCCCTGCATGCAAGCCTTCGCCATGCCGGCTACGGACAGGGCACGAGCCCCCATTCCTTCCGGATGTTCAGGCCCCAGAACTTCTTCACCGGCACGGAAACCATTGTAATAAACCCGCTCAGGTTCGCCATCGCCATCAGCATCGAACTGACTGCCGACGTGCGCGAAGCTGTCCCATTGCGTGGAGTACTGGTTCCAGAACGTTGTGCATTCATCCGAAGACACATCCATGTTGCCTTCCTGCACGGCATTCCAGTCCATGTTGTAATAGACATGATCACTGCCCGGCGGATGGAAGACCGGTCCGAATTTAGGCGGCAGCCGTTTCGGGTTAACCGTATTGCCACCCGGCAAATTCAGCGGCAGGGACAAACAGAAAGTCAGGCCTTCATGCACTTCAGCGATAGCGGCCTTGACCCGTTCCGGGGTCAGCAGGTTGACCCGTCCCAGTTGGTCATCGTCGCCCCAATCACCCCATGTTGAACCTTCAGGGCGGTTTACCCAGCGTTTGGACATGATCTTCCTCCATCGTTTTTTATTTAAATAGACAGGGCTTCAGGCCTTCTTTTCCCATCCTCGCTCACCCTGTTGCCAGTAAGCCAGTTGATGACCGGCTTCTTTCAGGGTTTTCCATCGGCCACGGGCATCAGCGACGGCATCGTCATCGTGACCGTCGAACAGATCAAAACAGCGTTCAAACTCGCCGATCCGATTGGACGTACCACCATCTGCCAGAAACAGGAATTCAGCTTTGTTTGGGTTGTCATCACTGACATCAAGCCAGATCGGCTGCACTTTGGCATCACCCTCTTTCGGTGTGCCATGCGGCAGCCATGAACTCGCGTCAAAGGTCCAGAGATAATCGTTAAACCATTGCACCCGCTGTTCAGAGCCAAGCACGACCAACGCGCGTTTGCCTGCCGCCATCGTCTTCTGCAGCAGTTGCGGTAACGCCTGATCAAGCCCGGAACGGGTAAGGTGGTAGAAGCCGATGTCGGTCATGATCGATCCCACATAGCTTCTACCCCGAGCTTACTCGTAATGGTCAGCGACGAAACGTTCCAACAGGCGCACGCCGAACGACGTGCCGCCCCGTGGAACGACAGCAGTATCCTTTTTCGACCAGGTAACACCGGCGATATCCAGATGAGCCCACGGTGTCTCGCCAACAAAGCGTTTCAGGAACTGTGCCGCCGTGATGGACCCGGCACCCCGGCCAGAGCCGATATTGCGCATATCGGCAGCATCGGTATCCAGATCTTTGTCATAAGCCTCGCCCAACGGCATCCGCCAGACTTTCTCGCCAATGGTTTCGCCAGCGGCAAAGATACGCTCTGCCAGCTTGTCATCATTGGAGAACATACCGGCGCGTTCACTGCCGAGCGAAATGATGATCGCACCGGTCAGGGTCGCGAGATCAACCATGAATTCCGGTTTGTACTTGTCGTTGACGTAATGCAACACATCGCAAAGCACGAGGCGCCCTTCGGCATCGGTGTTGAGAATTTCGATGGTCTGTCCGGACATGGATTTGACGATATCGCTCGGACGCGTTGCGTTACCGTCAGGCATGTTTTCGACAAGCCCTACAGCACCAATGACGTGGCATTTCGCCTTACGACCTGCCAGCGCCATCATCAGGCCTGATACAACACCGGCACCGCCCATGTCCCATTTCATGTCTTCCATACCGGCAGCCGGTTTGATTGAAATCCCGCCGGTATCAAAGCAGACACCTTTGCCGATGAACGAAATCGGTTTCGAGTTCTTGCGTTTCGAAGCCGGCAGACCGTTCCATTCCATCACAACCATCTGGCTTTCCTTGGAACTGCCGTCACCAACGGAAAGAAGCGAGCCCATGCCGAGTTTGCGCATCTGCGCCTCGCCAAGCACCGTGACCTTGACACCAAGCTTGGTGAGCTGCGTTTTGAGCCGGGCAGCAAATTCGACCGGATAGAGAATGTTAGGCGGCTCGGAAACCAGATCGCGGGTGAAATAGATGCCATCGGCGATTTTTGCGAGCTTGGCATACATTGCCTTGGCAGCCCCGGCGCCGACGCAATGCATGGCCAGTGAATCGATCACCGGTTTGGGATCCTGCTTCGCCTTGCTCTTGTATTTTTCGAATTTGTACGCCCGAAGCTTGGCACCGTAAGCCAGTGCAGCGGCACTATCGGCGGCACTCAGTTTGGCTTTGTCGATAGCATCAACGTGAATGACGGCGGCGGTGCCTGCCCCCTTGAGAGCGGCGAAAATGGTACCGCCGAGTTCGGTCATGCTTTCGGCGGTAATTTCGGCAGGCTTGCCGACTCCAACACACAACACACGCTCAAGATTTGCACCGGCAGGTGCGAGCACGGTCATGGTTTGGCTTTTTTTGCCTTCGAAGCTGGCTGCCTTGGCGGCGCGCTTCAATGCACCACCGAGCTTTTTATCGAGGGTGGCAGCCGTTGACGACCATTTACCACCTTCAGCCGCAAAGACGACGGCGATACCTTTGGCAGGCACGGCGGGATTGGTGAACGTAACTTTCATAGGGGGACCTCACTGATCAAAACGATTTCAGTGAGTGTATAGCTCAGCGGCCGACGTTCAAGAGCCGGGTTTCAAATCTCAAGGTTTTTCAGAGGTTTCCGCGGCTGCGTGATCCATTTCTTCATCTACAGCGGCTTCGGCTTCGGCCACAGAAACGGCTTCTCCCCGTTTGCGGCCCAACAGCCAGACAATACCACCCGGAAGCATAATGAGAATAGTCAGCAATCCGAGCGATAGCGACAGCGTCACGGAACCGCCTTGCGACACGCCGACCATACCAAAAGCGACTGTCATGGCCCCTTCACGGACACCCCAGCCACCAATTGAAATCGGCAGTGTCGTTACAAGCATGACCGGTGGCATGAGAACCATGCAATCAAGCAAGGAGACGTCAATTGCGAAGCTTTTCGCCATCAAATATGTGCAAAAAGCTATATTCGCGTGGGTAACAACACCAATAAACAATGCAAATCCAGCATGGCCTGGATTTAAAAACAGCTTCCGTGTATCGCCGGCCAATGCGTGCATGCCTCTGACAATACGAAACCGCATCAGCGCTTTCGGCAAGCGATCCAGGCACATCAAAACAATGATGCCGCCGACTGTTGCTGCTGCGAGAAGACAGAGCGACAAGATCGTCAGCATTCTGGCGTTTTCATCCAGTTTTGGCAGGAAAGCCGGCTGCACGAGTGCGACCAGAGCAACCAGCCCGACGACCGCAACAATCCGTTCCAGCATAACGCCGTTGATGGCTTTGCTAAGCGGAATATTGCCTTCCTTGTACGTCATATAAATTCTGATCGGATCGCCACCGACGGTCGACGGCAGCGCTTGGCTAAAAAAATTACCTATCCAGGTAAGCCGTGCCAGATCGAGCCATCGCATTGGCGTTTCAATAGCTCGCATGACACCCCACCAGCGTAGCCCACCAACCCCCATCTGAGCGACGAGAACGGCACCAGATGCAAACATCAGGCTAATATCGGCAGCCATAATTCGATCGCGTTCAGCGCCGAGATCAATGCCCCTGATCAGGATGATCATCAATCCTATCGACACCACAATTTTAAGGGCGATCAGAATTTGCTTTTTGGTCATGCGTAAATAGCATCCAATTATTTTGGCTGGGCGGGCATTTAGCAGGTCATGCCGGGATTGTCACGTTTGTCGCCATTTTCAGATTTATTTTGATGAACCGCCATTACGGGCGGAAACGGGCCGGTACCCTCTTGCGCCCCCAATCCCCCGACTTTTCTTCAAATACGCCGGCTAACTGGGTGCCACAATTCCGGCAATCAGCCACGTGATTGCCACCAAATACCAGATTCCACTCCGACAACTGGTGCCAGTCGCGGCCGATCAGCAACTCGCCGCACTCGTGACAATAGGTGCTCTGTGTAGGTTTGTGGTGAATGTTGCCGGTATAGGCGTAACGGATGCCATTCTTGATCGCGATATCACGGGCACGCAGCAACGATTCGGGTGGGGTGCGGGGCTTGTCGAGCATCTTCCAGTCGGGATGGAAAGCGGTAAAATGCAACGGCACGTCCGGTCCCAGATTTTCCATGATCCACTGGGTCATGGCTTCGATTTCATGATCGGAACCGTTTTCGCCCGGTATCAGCAGATCCGTGATCTCAAACCAGACATCCGTTTCATGCTTCAGGTATTTAAGGGTTTCCAGCACCGGTGCCAGATCTGCACTGCACAGTTTGCGGTAAAACTCCTGCGTGAAGGCTTTCAGATCAATGTTGGCGGCATCCATCTTGGAAAAGAACTCGTGGCGCGGTTCCTCGCAGATGTAGCCCGCCGATACGGCGACATTCTTGATCCCCTTCTCGCGGCATGCATCGGCGACATCGACCGCATATTCCAGAAAAATCACCGGATCATTGTATGTATAGGCGACCGAGCGCGATCCGGTCTTGAGCGCAGCCGCGGCAATCATCTCTGGCGAGGCCTTGGACTGCAACTTGTCGAAGGCGCGCGATTTGGAAATGTCGTGATTCTGACAGAAACTGCAGGTCAGGTTACACCCGGCCGTGCCGAAACTGAGTACCGCCGTTCCCGGCAAAAAATGATTGAGAGGCTTTTTTTCAATCGGGTCGACACAGAAGCCGCTGGAACGTCCATACGTGGTCAGAACCACCTGATTGTTCTGCCGGCCACGCACGAAACACAATCCGCTCTGACCCTCCCGCAATTTGCAGAAC
>JANRAT010000076.1:7220-8089 GCA_030727885.1 Rhodospirillales bacterium
TCATCCAATGCATGCCAGTAACGACCGGGCACAGCGTCGGCAAAGGTCTCGTCAACAATCGGCAAAGGATCCGTCATAAGACGAATATAAGCCGATACGGCTCATGCCGATAGTGGGCAGCTAAAATAAGGCAGTGGCTGAGGCTGACTGCCCAAGCCTCACAATTTCAGAGGAATATACAGCACGATGTCCGGGAACAGCCATATCAGCAGAACCGAAACCAGCATGATGCCTATGAACGGCAATACGCCGCGAACGATCTCGCCGAGCGGAGATTGGGCGATGGCCTGAATCACGAACAAATTCAAACCGACTGGCGGTGTGATCAGGGCAATCTCGATCAGCACGACAAAGAAGATGCCAAACCAGATCGGATCGACATGCAGCGCCAATACGGTCGGGAACAGCACCGGCACCATAATCAGCAGCATCGACAGGCTTTCCAGGAACAGTCCAATGAACAGCAATATTGCGGCAACGATGAGCAGGAACAGCCCGACACTGTCGACGTGTGTATCGACCAGCTGCGATACCTGCATCGGCACCTGATAAAGCGTTACGGCCTTGCCGAAAATCTTCGCGCCGATGACCACCAGGAACAACACCACGGTGGTTGAAAGCGTTGCCCGCACAGCCTGAACGAACCCTTCCCATTTCAGGGTCCTGAGAACGACAACCGTCAGAAACAATGCCGCTGAGGCACCGACGGCGGATGCTTCCGTGGGTGTGAAAATACCCGCATAAATGCCGCCAACCATCAGTACAGCAAGCAACCCTGTCGGGATCGCCCGAAGCGTAGCATCGCGGCGTTCCAGCCAACTCGCCTTGGCAGAGCGTTCATAATTGCTTGTAAATACGGCATTGAGGAC
>JANRAT010000077.1 GCA_030727885.1 Rhodospirillales bacterium
TTACAAGGGCCTGTCGATGCTTCTCGTTGAAAAGCCGCGCGGCACTGATGGCGACCCGTTCCCGAAAGACGGCATGAGCGGCGGCGAGATCGAAGTGCTCGGCTACCGGGGCATGAAGGAATACGAGCTTGCCTTCGACGGCATGCAGGTGCCGGCCGGACAATTGCTCGGCGGCGAAGAAGGTCAGGGCTTCAAGCAGCTGATGGCGACCTTCGAAAGTGCCCGCATCCAGACCGCGGCCCGCGCCGTCGGCGTCGCGCAGAACGCCATGGAACTGGGTCTTGAATATGCCAAGGGCCGGGTCCAGTTCGGCAAGCCGATCTATGCCTTCCCGCGGGTCCACGGCAAGATCGCCTGGATGGCGGTCGAAACCATGATCGCCCGCCAGATCACCTATTTCTCGGGCCGCGAAAAAGACTCCGAGCGGCGCTGCGACATCGAGGCCGGCATGGCCAAGCTGCTCGCCGCCCGCGTTGCCTGGTCCAACGCCGATGGCGCATTGCAGATACACGGCGGCAACGGCTATGCACTGGAATACCCGATATCCCGCGTGCTGTGCGATGCCCGCATTCTCAACATCTTTGAGGGTGCCGCCGAAATTCAGGCACAGGTGATTGCCCGTGGTTTGCTGGAGGGACGCAATTGAGCCCTGCCCTGGCCCGTATTGACGACGAAGAAATCGCCGCCCGCGTTGCCGACGTTATCGTCCGCGAAGCGACCGATGACGATGCCGAACAGATCATCGAACTGATCGAAGACGTGTATTCTGAATTTCAGGGCTGCGTTTTGCTGGTCGACGAGGAAGAGCCTGAACTGCTCGCGCCGAAAAGTGCCTATGATAAAATCGGCGGCCGCTTCTGGGTTGCCGAATGCCATGGCCGGGTCTGCGGCACCATCGCCCTGACCCCGACCGACGCGCCGCACGTTGCCAGACTGCACAAGCTGTATGTTTCAAGCGCCGCACGCGGTCGCGGTCTCGGCAGGACGCTGTGCAATCTCGCCGAAGACGCGGCCAAACAGTCGATGTCGGCGGAAATGATTATGATGTACACCGATTCCCGGTTCCTCAATGCACACCGGCTATACGAGCGTCTCAAGTACAAGCGCCTGCCCGGCCTGATGCAGCGCGCCGACGCGTCCAACTCGGTCGAATACGTCTACACCAAAAAGCTCTGATAATCAGACAAAAGTGCGTCGCCCTGAACTTGATTCAGGGCCCATATTTTACAGCGATATTTTTGTAGGACTTATGGATCCTGAATCAAGTTCAGGATGACGGCTGTTTTTTGTCTGCATCATTATTATGGATCACGCCCCTGGATTTGGCAGAGCCACATGCCAATTGATCCGCAACCTTATGCCGCGACCAGTTTGCGGTGTACCGCCAGCGTGCCCATGACCGCGTCGGCGGCCTCGCGCCCCTTGATCACGAAATGCGCCTTGAAGAAATTGATGTGCTCTTCGGTTTCCTGGAAATTGTGCGGCGTGAGGACCACGGAGAACACCGGCGTGTCCATTTCAAGCTGCACCTGCATCAGGCCGGAGACGACCGCGTCGGCGACGAACTCGTGCCGGTAGATTCCGCCGTCGACGACAAAACCGGCTGCCACCACACAGGCGATATCGTCGCGGGCGGCAAGGCGCTTGGCGGCCAGCGGCAGTTCGAACGCGCCGGCGAGATTGTACGTTTCGATCGGCATGTCAAAGCCGGCTTCGGCCATGCGTTCCTCGAACCCGACAAGGGCACGGTCGACGATGTCGGCGTGCCAGCGGGCCTGAATGTAGGCGATTTTCTGGGATACGGTAGTCATTGCTGTACGTGCTCCTGAATAAATTTGAACCGTACGCAATCGGGACATATGCATCGCCGCCGCGGATGCGGCTGCGGACATTGTTCTCTTTCATCCGGACTGTACCGTCGGCTCCGGCATCTCACCGGATCTGCTGACCCCGACCGCACCAAAGCCCGGCCGGGCGCTCGCGGGCTCATGCCTTTCGGCACATACCGCCGGTGGGGAATCACACCCCGCCCCGAGAACGTGCCTTCAATATAAGCAACGATCCTGCAAAGGCGAGTGTAAATTCGAGGGGCCGGTAATATTCAGGCACAGATGCGCCGAACTCGGTCGAATACGACTACACCAATAAGCTTCAGGCTTCCCCCCCACCTGTCCTCTCCCCCGCTATCGCAGGAGAGAGGGACTCGCGGATCAATGCCCGTACCACTCTTCTCCCTCTCCCCCTCATCGGGGAGAGGTTAGGTGAGGCGGTGAATACACTCATCAATTGACAACATGCCCTTACAAGAATCTGATACTGTCCCCTGGCCTTTGATCCGGATGCCTCACATGCCCATCGATCTGCACCTTTATGCCACGTTCGTTCTCGCCACGACGCTGTTGATTTTGATGCCGGGGCCGATCGTCACGCTGGTGATCGCCAATTCCCTGAAGCACGGCACGCGAACAGGGCTGACAACGGTGATCGGCGCCAACTCCGGCTCAACGATCCTGATGACGGCGGGGGCTCTCGGCCTGTCGACCGTGCTGGCGGTGGCTGCGGATATATTCGAGTGGATCCGCTGGGCCGGTGTCTTGTATCTGGTCTATCTCGGCGCGCGCGAATGGCGCAGCGCATTTCGCAAACAACCTGACGCCGGCACCGTTCTGCCACCCGACGAAAAACCGAAAGGGGTTTACTGGCATGGCTTCATCGTCGCCATCACCAACCCGAAAACGATTTTCTTTTTCGTCGCGTTCTTCCCGCAGTTCATTGATCCGGAGCAGCCGTATGCGCCGCAGATCACCCTGCTCTGCGTCACCTTCATCGCGCTGGCCTGCCTGCTGGACGGCATGTACGCCTTGATTGCCGGCCGCGCCCGCTTCTGGCTGGCCGGGGCCAAACGGGCCCGCCTCAGACACGGCATCACCGGCACATTGTTGCTGGGCACAAGCCTCGGTCTGGCGATTGCCAGAAGAGGCTCGTAACCGCCTACCCTGCGAACCGGTTCAGCGTTCGGCGGTTTCCGTCAGCGCCCTATCCAGCAGCGGCATCAGATCCAGCCCGCTCATCGCTTCGATGGTGCTGACCGGCACCCGTGCCTGTTGCAGCATCCGCTCGGCATCTTTGTGCGCCACGTCGCGGTCTTCGTGCCTGAGCAGCCAGGCCGAGACGCGCAGCTTCAGTCCGGCTGTTTCCACTACGACTTTATAAAAATGACTGGCGATTGCCGGATGCACGGTGCCGTTGTGATTGTGTGTCAGCGGCACCGACGCCGCCGCATCGGGTTTGCCGTCGGCGTCATAATCAAAGATCGCGCCGGAGATCACGTAAAGGCTTTCGTCACGGCGCGCCATGTCTCGGACCCGGGTCTCAAGTTCGCGCCAGATGGTGCGGTTGAAACCGGCATACTGCGGCGCGATGTTGGAAAAGACGTAGGTGTTGACCATCGCCTGTTCGGATCTGGTCATGTCGGCGCTCGGCACCATGTGGCCGCGGTCCATGCCGCTCCGGCGGAAACTGGCGCAGTCGCTGCCGCCGACAATCGTGTTCAGGCGCGGGTCCGGTCTGAAGCACTGGGTGCGGTGACGGCGGGTGCTGAGATCGTCCGCCGACAGCCTGTACATCACCCAGACCGGCATGTGCAGGCGGGGATCAAATCCGGTGATCCAGTTCGGCTGGACCAGCACTTGTATGTCATCGGCATGCGCAGCCGCCGCAACCGGCAGACCCCAGGGCGCATGACGGATGATTCCCTGCCCTGAGGGGATCGCGGTCAGCGCCTGATCATACCGAGCCACCGTCGACGCCGGCACATCGCAGCCGCAGGTCTCACCGCCGGCGGCGCTGCCTGCGAGCAGCATCAGCCAGAAACACAGCAAAATACTTATATGTGTTATTTTCATAATTATATATTTTAACGTGTTTACGTTAAAGAGTCCCTTGAAATCGCCCTCGCTCATCATCGCGGTGCAGGTTGAAGATTTGGTGAATATCCGGGCATCCAGGCCCGTCCGCTTGCCCTGCGGGGCAATATCCTTAAGCTGGGATCAGAAACCGGCGCTGCAGCGCCGCCAACATTCCGGATCGGGCCAGTCCTTCTTGTGGCTTTCACGGGCAGCTTCTGATCAGAAGCGCATCCCTGTTTTCTGGCCCAGACCTGCTTTTGCGCATTAAGCCTACAGCGGCTTTCGCGTGCATGCGCCCGGTCCGCGACAGAACTGGAGTGACCACCACCATGCACCCACAACTGGCACAAACGGCCGAAGACGTTTCGCGTATTGCGTTCGGCTTCATGGCGTCGAAGGCACTGTTTGCCGGCCTGCACATTGACGTTTTCACGCACCTGTCGGAAGGTCCGAAAACGATCCGTGAAATTGCCAAATCTTCTGCCGTCCCTGAAAATCGCGTGATGACGCTGATGACGGCACTGACCAGTATCGGTCTCGCCGATTATACTGACGGCAAATATGCCAACGCGCCCGGCGCCGAAGCGTTCCTGTCGAAAAACTCCAAGTACGATTTCGGGGATTATCTGCGCTATCAGATCGATCAGCAGATGTACCCGTTCCTTGAGCAGCTCAACAACGTCATGGATGGCACGCTCGATCCGGAAGCCGTTGATTCTTATCAACACTGGATGTCCGATCCGGCACAGGCAGCGCTTTACAGCAATGCACAGCATGCCGGCTCTCTCGGACCCGGACGCAGCATTGCAAGAACCGTTGATCTGACCGGCGCGACCTCCTTGCTGGATGTCGGCGGCGGCACCGGGGCGATGACGATCCGCCTGCTCGAAGCCAACCCCGAGCTGACATCCACGATCATCGATTTCCCGAACGTCAGCGAGATCGGCTGGAATTTCATCACCGATGCCGGGATGATCGACCGGGTCCGTTATATCCCCGGCAATGCCCTGGTTGCGGAATGGCCGACCGATCAGGGTGCTGTGCTGATGTCGTATCTGTTCAGCGGCGTGCCCGGTACTGAAGTGCCGAAACTGGTTGAGCGCGCTTTCGAGGCCCTGGCCCCCGGCGGCACATTCATGGTGCACGATTTCATGGTCGCCGATGACCGCGAAGGACCATCGATGGCCGCCCTCTGGCAGTTGCAGCACATGGCCTTCACGCCCGATGCGCACTCGATCACCGCCGGCTGGCTGAAATCCGAAATGGGAAAAGTCGGCTTCAGGAACATAGAGGATGCCGAAGCCATTCCCGGCCTGACGCATCTGGTCTACGCGGTGAAGCCGGGCTGATCGCCTTACACCGCCACGGTCCTGCGGCCTTATCCGTCCCGTTCCCGGTTTCAGGGAACGGGACAGCCCCCTTGACCCGGGTATCAAGCTGACATATGTTTTTTGCATGATGTTGAAACTGAACCGCGCCGAGCTACTGCTCCTTATCACCCCGGAGTCCTGAAGGGACGCCGGGTCACTGCTGCGCTGTTCGTTATTTACTACTGAGTTCGACATCATGATTTCAACCATTTCAGTCTCTCTGCGTCCTCGCGTTCCGTTTGCCGGAGCCCTTCTGCTGCGTCGACTTATCAGCGACCGCCGGTAACACCACGGCTGCCCGGCGGTCGCTTTCGAAGTCGTTTCACCCAATCAGAGATTAAACGCGATGAGGGTCCAAAGCGGTCATACGACCCGGGCCCAGGAGAGATAAAATGACAACCCAGACACAAAAGAAGTCCATGAATCCCGGCGACAAATACGTTGCCTTCAAACCGATTGACCTGCACGACCGGACCTGGCCATCCAAAACCATCACCAAGGCCCCGATATGGTGTTCGGTCGATCTGCGCGACGGCAATCAGGCGCTGATCGAGCCGATGGGCCCGGACCGCAAACGCCGCATGTTCGAAAAGCTGGTCGAGATCGGCTTCAAGGAAATCGAGGTCGGCTTCCCGGCCGCTTCGCAGACCGATTTCGATTTCTGCCGCCAGCTGATCGACGATGACATGATCCCGGACGACGTCACCATTCAGGTGCTGACCCAGGCCCGGGAGCCGCTGATCGAGCGCACCTTCGAAGCCATTCGCGGTGCCAGACGTGCCATCGTGCATCTGTACAACTCGACCTCGACGACGCAGCGCCGCGTCGTCTTCAATCAGGACATGGCCGGCATCAAGCAGATCGCCGTCGACGGCACAAAAATTGTCCGCGCACTGGCCGATCAGGTCAGCGACGGCGAGATCGTTTTCCAGTATTCGCCGGAAAGCTTCACCGGCACCGAGCTGGATTACGCCAAGGAAGTCTGTGACGCCGTGCTGGATGTGTGGGGCCCCTCGCCCGAGAAGAAAGCCATCATCAATCTGCCGGCCACCGTCGAGATGTCGAGCGCCAACATCTATGCCGATCAGATCGAATGGATGCACCGCAATCTGGCAAGGCGGGACAGCATCGTCCTCAGCCTGCACCCGCACAACGATCGCGGCACCGGTGTCGCGGCGGCGGAGCTGGGCGTGATGGCCGGGGCGGATCGCATCGAAGGGACGCTGTTCGGCAACGGCGAGCGGTCCGGCAACGTCGATGTGGTGACACTGGCCTTGAACATGTTTACCCAGGGCGTAGATCCGGATCTGGATTTCTCCGACATCAATGCGGTCATGCAGGTCGCCGAATACTGCAACCAGCTGCCGGTGCATCCGCGTCATCCGTACGTCGGCGATCTGGTCTTCACCGCTTTTTCCGGCTCACACCAGGACGCCATCAAGAAGGGTCTGGCGGCCCTGAAGTCGGCCAACAGCCCGGTCTGGGATGTGCCGTATCTGCCGATTGATCCTCTGGATGTCGGGCGCAGTTACGAAGCGGTGATCCGCATCAACTCCCAGTCGGGCAAGGGCGGTGTCGCCTATGTCATGGAAACGGATTATGGCTTCGAGCTGCCCAGACGCTTGCAGATCGAATTTTCAGGCGTCGTCCAGCTCCAGGCCGATACCTCTGGCAAGGAGCTGAGCGGCAAGGAAATCTGGTCGATCTTTGATGCGGCCTACATGACGCAGCCCGAAGGCCGCTTCAAGTTCATCGATCACCGCTCGGTCCCGGACACCCACGCCAGCGAGGTGCGTGACCTGACTGCCAACATCACCGACGGCGGCAAGGATGTGGTCCTCAAGGGCAAGGGCTCCGGCCCGATCGATGCCTTCATGGCGGCGATCAATGCGCACATGGGCGAGGACATGAAAATTGTCAGCTACCATGAACACGCGGTCGGTGTCGGTTCGGGCACCGACGCGGTCGCCTACGTTGAAATCCAGCGCGCCGACGGCCCCGTCCTGTTCGGCGTCGGCCGCCACGCCAACATCACCAAGGCCTCGCTGAAAGCCGTCGTCAGTGCCATCAACCGGGCGATTGCGGGGTAATAATACGGCGTCATCCCGGAACCGAGCCCGAAACTATTCGGGTGAGGTATCCGGGACCCATTTCAGATTACGACGAGGTTTTCCGTATTCCGATGGGTCCCCGCGTTCGCCGGGATGACGATAGAAAGCGCAATCCCCTCAGCCGATCGGCGTGCCGTCTGACTTTGTTACCGCGATGACGCACGATCTGGGCACGCTGTCGCCGCCGTCCGGGAAGTGCGAGCCGCCTCTTTCGCCCGGGTGCTGGATGCCGACGAACATGGTCTTGTAATCGGTATCCCAGCAGAGCCCGGTGATCTCGCATTCCTTCGGCCCGACCATGAAGCGGCGAATGTCGCCGGTCAGCGGATCGGCAACCAGCATCTGGTTGTTGCCCATGCCGGCGAAGTCCTTACGGTCCGAATAGTTGCCGTCGGTCTGTATCCACAGACGGCCGCGGCTGTCGAAGGCGAGCCCGTCCGGCGCATTGAACATGTTGTCGACATCAATGTTCTTTGAGCCGCGATTGGCATCCTGATGCACAGCCGGATTACCGGCGACGCAGAACAGATCCCAGGCGAACGTATCCGCTGTGTGGTCCGAACCGTCGGGACGCCAGCGCACGACCTGGCCGTAAAGATTTTCGGCGCGCGGATTGGGGCCCGAGACCGGCGTCGCATCGCCGCCGGCATTGGGTTTCTTGCCCCGGTCCTTGTTGTTGGTCAGGGCGCAATAAAGC
>JANRAT010000078.1 GCA_030727885.1 Rhodospirillales bacterium
GTTGATGAAGCTGCAGGCGTTGCGGTCCTTGTCGACAACCGAAATATAGACCGTGCTTTCGTTGAGCGGCATCGAGACCGGCGGCAGCGGGTCCATGGCCCGGCTCGGGTCATAATGTGCGGCCAGTTCTCTGGCATGCGCATCGGACAGCAGCCATTCGACCGGCACGGGAGCCTTGTTGGGATCTGCGCAATAGACATTGCGGTCCTGATAGGCGAGCCGGCCATATTCGATTTCCCGGTGCAGACGTTCCACCGAAAGCGGATCGACGCCTTTTGTCGGAATGTCCTTCAGCATGTTCAAAAGCAGAAGAGCGATCATTCCCTGACCGTTCGGCGGGCACTCATAGACATCATACCCGCGATAGTTTGTGGATATCGGTGTTACGTATTCGCCCTTGGCATTCTTGAAATCGTCCAGCGTGTGCAGTCCACCCAGCGACTGCAGGAACGAGACGATGTCATCGGCAACCTCGCCCGTGTAAAATGCGTCGCGGCCATGCTTGGCGATTTTCTCGAGCGTGCGGGACAGTTCCGGCTGGTGATGCAAGTCGCCGACGGCGGGTGTTTTGCCGCCCGGCATGAACACCCGCATGGCGGTCGGGTCATTCTTCAAGACCGAGGCCTGGCTGGCGAAATCCTCGGAAACCCGGGACGAAATCGGATAACCGTTGGCGGCATAATCAATCGCCGGCTTCAGAAGTTCGCCCAGTTCCATGGTGCCGTGATCTTTGGTCAGGGTTTCCCAAGCATCGATGACCCCGGGCACGATAACGGCGTGCGGGGTCTGGCGTTCAATCGTCTTGATACCCTTGTTGCGGTACCATTCAGCGGTTGCTGCAGCAGGCGCACGACCCGAGCCGTTGAAGGCGATCATGTCCTTGGTCGATCCCTGAGGCGCATACAGGCAGAAGTTATCGCCGCCGATGCCCGTTGATTCCGGCTCGACGACACACTGTACGGCGCATGCCGCAACTGCGGCATCCATCGCATTGCCACCGCGGCGCAATATATCAAGACCAGTCGCTGTCGCCATCGCATGGGACGTTGAGACCATACCATACTTGCCGTGTGCCGGCGATCTGCCGGGTTTTTCCAAATCGCGCATCAGGGAACCTCTCAGAAATAAATAAGTATTTTAATTACATTGAATTTGATGACCAAAAATACAATGTCTAATTTCGGACTATTATACAACATTCCGGCACGCAGAGTGTTGGCATAACGCGTGACCTTGGGTTAAGCTTTCTCCAACTGTGGTTGTTGGCAAAATGCTGCATCACACAGGGTGCTAGAAAAAAATATTAATTCACAGGGAGACGACAAAGAAATGCAACGTAAGATTTTTGGCCTTGCCGCCGCGCTGGCCACCAGTTCTGTTGCTTTTGTCGGCCCAGCCATTGCGGCTGACATTCCATGTTCCACGGCGAAACTGATTGTGCCATGGAAGCCGGGCGGGGATACCGATCTGGTTTTCCAGGTTGTTTCACGCGCAATCAATGAAAGCGGATTTAAGCCACAGCTTCAGCTTGTCCATATTTCCGGACAGAGCGGCAACAAGGCTGCAAAAGAACTCAAAGGCTCGAAGCCTGACGGCTGCACCCTGATGGCAATGCACGAAAGCCAGATCACCACGTACCTTGCCGGTCGTGTTGATTTCACGTGGGATGCTTTTGATACGGTTTCGCTGTTGACCTATACACCGTCCGTTCTTGGTGCCAATTCAAAGGCACCGTTTGATGACATGAAGACGCTTGTCTCGTATGCCAAGAAAAACCCGGGCAAGCTGGGCGTCGGCGTTACCACGGGCTCAACCAGCCAGTTCTTCAATCTGGTGATCGAAGATCAGACCGGTACCGAATTCAAATACATCCCCTACGAAGGTACGCGCGAGCGTCTGACGGCAATCCTGTCCCATAACGTTGATGTGGGCGAAATGAACATTCTGACCGCCAAGAAGTACATTCAGGAAGGTTCCATGAAGGCACTGGGTATCGCCACCGAAAAGCGTGACCCGCTGATGCCTGATCTGCCGACCATGAAAGAACAGGGCGTGGACGTTACCTACGGTCTGAACCGTGGTGTTGTCGCACCAAAGGGAACGCCTGCGGATGTCATCAAGCATTACGAAGAGGCATTTGCCGCTGCGATGAAAAATCCGGCCGTCGTCAAGCATATGGACGATGCCGGCACGTGGATCGTTTACAAAAATGCTGCTGACTATAAGGCATTCCTGGAAACGTCCTTCGCTCAGCATCTGAAGGTCGCCAAGAAGATCGGCATGTTTAAAGGCTGATTGTAATTGTTAACCGGCTCCGCCATTGGGTGGAGCCGGTTTTCTTTATTGAAGCTACGAACGGGTGCCGGACATGCATCGTATTAATGCCGATGTTGTTATCGCGTTGCTGCTGCTTATTCTATGCGGCGGACTCTATCTTGATACCCATTTTTACCAGACTGTGCCGGGTGCGATTATCGGCGCGAAAATTTGGCCACGGGTCGTCACGTTTTTTCTTGGCGGGCTGTCGGCGATTTATCTGTTTCAATCCCTGCAAAAGGGACGCCCTGAAAAATCAGCCGATGATGCAGCGCCGCTGACATTTCGCGAGTGGCTGGACGTAAACCGCAATGTGGTTGGCTGCTTTGCCCTTTATGCATTTTTCCTGATGTCCCTGAAATGGTTGGGCATGCTGCTTGGCGGCATGGCATTCGTGTTTATGACACTGACGTTCCTGGGCCCGAACAACCGCCGCAGCCATCTGATGAATGCCCTGGTGGCGATCGGTGCTATCGGCTGTATGTGGGCGATTTTCACCTTCGGTCTTGGGGTCATTCTGCCCCAGGGCGAAATTCTGCCACGCTGAGGATATGAACCATGATCATTGAAAATATTCTCGGCGCATTCGATGCGGTATTTCATTTAAAGAACATCATTCTGATGTCGGTTGGTGTCGCTGCCGGTCTGGTGACCGGGGCCATTCCCGGGTTCACCATCACCATGGCGGTGGTTCTGACCTTGCCATTCACCTTTGGGATGTCGGCAGTCGAGGGTATCTCGACGATGATCGGGGTGTTTGTCGGCGGTCTTTCAGGCGGCCTGATGGCCGGCGTGCTGACCGGTATTCCTGGGACGCCGTCGTCGGTTGCGACAACGTTTGACGGCTATCCGATGACTCGCGCGGGCAAACCTGGCCTGGCATTGGGATTGGGTGTCTGGTCGTCTATTTTCGGCGGTATGATTTCAGCTGTATTCTTGATGCTGTTGGCACCGTCACTGGCCCAGATCGGTCTGGAGTTCGGGCCCTGGGATTATTTCGCCCTGGTTCTGTTTGCTCTGACCATCACCGCCAGCCTTGCCGGCGAGAACATGGTCAAAGGCATTCTTGCCGGTGGCGTCGGATTGCTGATTACGGCAATCGGCGAGGACGAGATCAGTGGTGTCGCCCGCTTTACATTCGGCTTTGAGCCGCTGGAACAGGGGTTCGATTTTCTGCCTGTGTTGGTCGGCCTGTTTGCCTTTAGCCAGCTGCTTTCCGATTTGCGCGACAAGGAACGCGCCAAACAGCCGATGCTTGCCAGTGCAACCAGAATAGCCATCGAACATGTGCAGTCGATCAAGCTGATTTTCCACCATTGGAAAACTCTGATCCGCTCCTCATTGATCGGTATTTTCGTCGGTATCCTGCCGGGGGCCGGTGGGACGATTGCCAATATTCTGGCCTATGATCAGACCAAGAAGGCGTCAAAACATCCAGAGAAATTCGGCACCGGTGTTCCGGAAGGGATCATCGCGCCGGAATCCTCGAACAATGCGGTCGAGGGGGGCGCGTTGATCACCATGATGGCGTTGGGGATTCCAGGGGATATCGTCACGGCCGTAATGCTTGGGGCGTTGATGATTCATAACATCGCGCCCAGTCCGACGTTTATCAGCACCGAACCAGTCCTGGCCTATTCGATCATGGTGTCATTTGCCTTGTCGTTGTTCATCATGCTGGGTCTGCAGGCCATTTGTCTGCGCATCTTCGTGACGGTTACCAAAGTGCCGATGTACAGGTTGGCAACGGTCATTCTGGCATACTGTGCGATTGGCATTTTTGCCCTCAACAACATCGTTTTCGACCTGTGGGGATTGTTGCTGTTTGGTGTGCTTGGCTACGCCATGCGCCGATACAAATTCCCGCTGGCACCAATGATTTTGGGTGTGGTGCTGGGCGATAATGCCGAGATCAATCTGATCCGCGCCCTGGCGACGGATGACAATCTGATGATCTTCATCATGCGGCCCTGGTCATTGTTCTTTTTAATGATCGCCGCGTTTTCCGTGGCTTTCCCGTGGTTCCAGAAGTATCGCGGCAAAAGGAAGTGGACGCTGTTCTTCTCGCCGATCTTTGCGATGATGCTGTCCATCCCGATGTTTATGATGGAGGGACAGTTGCGCCCGATCGTCGGTGCAGGCCTGATCTGTCTCGGACTCTATGTATTGTATAAGCGTTATCGTAGCGGCTGGGCGCTTGTGCCTGTCGGTGACGATGAGCATCAACTGATAGAAGGCTAAAAGAATGTACGAGTGGGGGGATGATATTTTCAAGGCGTTCAAGGAAGCGGGGATAGATCAGGTCGCCTTTGTTCCGGACGCCGGTCACAAGCGGCTGATCAATGCCTGCATCGCCGACAACGATATCAAGGCGATCTCGCTGACCACCGAGGAAGAGGGCATTGCGGTATCCGCCGGTGCCTGGCTCGGCGGCAAGAAGTGCGTGATGCTGATGCAGTCGTCCGGGGTCGGCAACTGCATCAACATGCTGTCGCTGATCGAAACCTGCCGCTTCCCGTTTGTCGCCTTCGTGACGATGCGCGGTGAATGGCATGAATTCAATCCGTGGCAGATGCCGATGGGCACGACCACCAAGCAGGCGCTCGAAACTGCCGGCTGTCTGGTTGATGAAGTCTCCGATCCGCATGATGTCGGCGCACGCGCCGCAGCCGCCCTGCACAAGGCGTTTGTCGGTCAGCAATCGACAGCCCTGCTGCTGAGCCAGCGGCTCGTTCCCGTCAAAACCTTCGGTAAATGAGGACAGCATTATGAGCCATTGGGCCGAGAGTTACCCGCTGCATCGCCGCGACGTTGCCAAGACACTGCTGCATGCCCGTGAAGACATGCTGATCATTACCGGACTGGGTTCCACCAACTGGGATTTCACCGCAGCCGGCGACAGTCCCCGGACCTTCCCGCTGTGGGGCGCCATGGGCGGTGCCGTCTCGATGGGCCTTGGTCTGGCCCTTGCACAGCCCGACAAGCGCATTCTGGTCGCCACCGGTGACGGCGAAATGCTGATGGGGATCGGCTCGCTGGCGACGGTTGCCGTGCAGGCGCCCAAGAACATGAGCATTTGCGTATTTGATAACGAACGTTACGGCGAAACCGGCATGCAGATGACGCATACCGCGACTGTTACCGATCTGGCGCTGACGGCGCAGGGCCTCGGCATCAAGAATGCTGCCGTGATCAAGGACGAAAGCGAATTGAAGGCCGAGCTGCAAGCCATCACCCATGGCGACGGTCCGATTTTCCGGGTCATCAAGGTTCGCGCCGAGCCGCTCGACTTCGTGCTGCCGTCCAAAGACGGGGTGCATCTGAAGAACCGTTTCCGAGCCGAACTGCTGGGGCCGGGCGCTGTTTAACACTCATTTTTTGTCCTCCGGGTTCCTGCCTGGAGGACGTTTTACTGATTAGATAGATGCTGGAATCAACCGGTATTTGCGCTAGCATGCGCAAAAATCATCAGGGAGCGAAACATGAGCGACATTCAGAAATACAAGATGCTGATCGATGGCAAACGGGTCGATGCGTCGGGCGGTGAAACGTTCGAAAGCATGAACCCGTTCACCGGCAAGACCTGGGCGGTGATGCCGCGCGGCACTCGTGAAGATGCCGACCGTGCCGTGGCCGCAGCCAAGAAAGCCTTCACATCCGGCGAGTGGCCAAAGTTGACGGCGACGCAGCGCGGGCACCTTTTGCGCAAGCTTGGCGATCTGGTTGCCGAACATGCCGAGTCCCTGGCCGCCACCGAAGTCCGCGATAACGGCAAGCTGCTGGCGGAAATGGGCATGCAGCTCAAATACGTGCCGCAGTGGTACTATTATTTCGGCGGCCTTGCCGACAAGATCGAAGGCGCTGTGACGCCGATCGACAAACCCGAGCATTTTCACTACACCCGCCACGAGCCGTTGGGTGTCGTGGCGGCGATCACGCCCTGGAACTCGCCGTTGTTGCTGGCGGCCTGGAAACTGGCCCCGGCGCTGGCGGCGGGCAATACGATCGTGCTCAAGCCTTCCGAATTCACCTCGGCATCCAGCCTTGAATACGCGGCCCTTTTCGAAAAAGCAGGCTTCCCGCCCGGCGTCATCAACGTCGTCACCGGCTACGGCCACGAAATCGGCGCGGCGCTGACCGAGCATCCGGACGTCGACAAGATCACCTTCACCGGCGGGCCGGAAACCGGCAAGCGGGTGTATGCCACCGGGGCTTCGCAGCTGAAGCGGGTTTCGCTTGAGCTTGGTGGCAAGTCGCCGAACATCGTGTTTGATGACTGCGACATGGACAACGCCGTCAAAGGCGCGATCTCCGGCATCTTTGCCGCGACCGGTCAGACCTGTATCGCCGGCTCGCGTCTGCTGGTTCAGGAAAGCATCCATGACGAGTTCGTCGAAAAGCTGGTGACCATGGCACGGACCGCGAAGATGGGCGACCCGATGCTGATGGACACCCAGGTCGGGCCGGTGACGACAGTGCCGCAGTATGAAAAAATCCTCAGCTACATCGACATCGCCAAGGGCGAAGGGGCCGAAGTGCGTCTTGGTGGTGCCAAGGCCACGCGGGCGGAATGCGGCAACGGCTATTTCGTCGAGCCGACGGTCTTTACCGGCGTCAACAATGCCATGCGCATTGCCCAGGAAGAGGTCTTCGGCCCGGTGCTTTCCGTGATCCCCTTCAAGGACGAGGAAGAAGCCATCCAGATCGGCAACGATGTCGTCTACGGCCTCGCTGCCGGTGTCTGGACGCAGTCCATTCGCCGTTCCTTCATCATGGCGGAGAAACTTCGTGCCGGCTCGGTCTGGGTCAACACCTACCGCGCCGTCAGCTACATGGCGCCGTTCGGCGGCTACAAGCAGTCCGGCGTCGGCCGCGAGAACGGTCAGGATGCAATTCTTGAATACATGCAGACCAAATCGGTGTGGATGTCCTATGCGACGGAGACGGCGAATCCGTTCATCATGAGATGAGTAAAGCCAAAACCGTCCTGATCACCGGCGGCTCGCGCGGCATCGGTGCCGCGGTGGTCAGGCGCTTTGCCGCCGAAGGCTGGAGCGTGGTGTTTACCTATGTCTCCAACCAGCCCGCCGCTGATCTGATCGCGTCGGAAACAGGTGCCCGTGCGTATCGGTGCGATGTCGGCGACGAAGCCGCCGTTCTGGCGATGCTGGCAGAACTGGACGGCGAAGGCGTGGTCCTTGATGCGCTGGTCAACAATGCCGGCATCACCGGGCCGAAACGGCGTCTTGAAGAGGTCACCGTCGCGACCCTGGAAGACGTGCTCCGGGTCAACATCATTGGCAGTGTGGTGATGTGCCGCGAAGCCGTGAAACGCATGTCGACCCGGCATGGCGGACGCGGTGGGGCGATCGTCAATCTGTCGTCGACGGCGACTCTCGCCGGCAGCCCGAACCAGTGGGTCGATTACGCGGCAACCAAGGGCGCCATCGATATCATCACCAAGGGATTGTCCAAGGAGGTCGGCGAGCAAGGGATACGCGTCAACGCCGTCGCGCCCGGCTATACGCTGACCGACATGGCGCGGCAAGGCCAGATCGAGGCCCGCTTCGACAGTCTCAAGCACGAAGTCCCGATGGGCCGCATCGGCACCGTCGAAGAGGTCGCCGCCGGTGTCTACTGGCTGTGCACCAACGAAGCCTCTTACATCACCGGCGCAGTCCTGCCGGTCGCCGGGGGGCGGGTTTAGATAAAGCCCCCTCACCTGTTCTCTCCCCCACTTTGTAGGGGAGAGGGACTCACG
>JANRAT010000079.1 GCA_030727885.1 Rhodospirillales bacterium
CATCTGTGCCGGTCTGTTCCCGCTGCTGTCGCACGTCAAGGCGGCCAACATGCGCGGGGATGCATAACTTATGGCACGGATCATTCTGGCAGACGACGGCATCGTCTTCGACGGCAAGACCCCTGAGCAGGGACCGCTCGGCGGTGCCGAATCCTCGGTGATCCAGCTGGTCGAGACACTGGCGGCGCGCGGCCACGACGTCAGCGTCTATAACAAGTGTGCGGCGCCGCTGGACTATCGTGGCGTCAAATGGCGGCCCATCGCATCGGGCGTGCCGGACAGTGCCGATCTTTATATCGCCAACCGCGGCGACAAGCTTCTGTCGCTCTGCCCGAATGCCGGAACGGTTGTCTTCTGGACCCACAATCCGTGCAGCTACATGCTGAAGGCCCGTTACCTGTGGCAGTTCTGGCGTCGTCGTCCGGTGATCGTCTTCATCGGCGACTATCATGCCAAGACCTTGCCGGGCTGGGTGCCGGAAGGCGGGCGCAGAACCATCCCTTATGGTCTGCCCGATCTGTTCTGTGACGCACAACCGGCCGAACAGGTGCCGGGCCCGCGCGCCATCTTTACCTCCAATCCGCTGCGGGGTCTGGACTGGCTGCTGGATCTGTGGAGCCAACGGATCGAGCCGCAAGTGCCGGGGGCCGAGCTGCATGTCTTTTCCGGTGCCGCGACCTATGGCGCTGCCGGTGCGCGCAAGGGCGACGCCATGGGGCAGGTTCTGGCCAAGGTGGAAAGCCTTGCCCAGCAGGGTGTGCGGTTGCGCAAGCCGGTCGGCAAGGCGGCGCTGATCGACGAGCTCAGGCAGGCCCGGGTGATGCTTTATAAAGGCGATATCAACGAAACCTTCTGTCTGGCCATTGCCGAAGCGCAGATTCTCGGCGTGCCGGCGGTGGTGCAGCCGATCGGCTCGATGGTTGAGCGGGTCCGAGACGGGGAAACCGGCTTTATCTGTGACGACGATGATGGCTTCGCACTTGCCGCAAAGCGGTTGCTCACCGATGATGCATTGTGGCGCACGCAGCATGACTGCGCCCTTGCGACCCAGCGAGCATGGCGCTGGCCTGATGCAGCTGCCGCGTTCGAGGAGTTGATGGAACACCGATGAGAATACTTCAAGCGATGGCGGGGGCGGAATTCGGCGGTGCCGAGGTGTTCTTTGTGCGCCTCTGCATTGCCTTGCAGCGTGCCGGTGTCGAGCAGAAAGTGGTGATCCGGGAAAACCCGGCGCGGGCCCGGCTTCTCAGAAACGGCGGCGTCGAGCCGGTCGAGATGGCCTTCGGTGGTCGCCTTGACTTTGCCACGCCACGCGCCCTGAAACGCGAAATCCGTGACTTCAAACCCGATATTGTCATGACCTGGATGAACCGGGCGACAAAAATGTGCCCGCAGGGTGACTTTGTCCACGTTGCCCGGCTCGGCGGTTATTACGACCTCAAGTACTATCAGCATTGTGATCATCTGATCGGCAATACCCAGGATATCGTCGATTATCTGATCGAGCATGACTGGCCGACGGACAAGGCCCACTATCTGCCGAACTTTGTCGACGGAGGAGAGGCCGAGCCGCTGTCGCGGAGCCAATTCTACACACCGAAAGGGGTGCCGCTGATCGTGGCACTGGGCCGCCTGCATGAAAACAAGGCGTTCGACGTGCTGCTCAGGGCCGTCGCCCGTGTGCCGAATGCCTATCTGTGGCTGGCCGGCGAAGGGCCGCTCAGGGGTGAGCTGACCAAGCTCGCCGAAGAACTGGCGATCAAGCCCCGGGTCCGTTTCCTCGGCTGGCGCGATGATACGGCGGCGTTGCTGCGGGCCGCCGATCTGTTCGTCTGCCCGTCCCGTCACGAGCCGCTCGGCAATGTCGTGATCGAAGCCTGGGCGCAGGGACTGCCGGTAGTCGCCGCCGATTCCATGGGACCCGGCACACTGATCGAAAATATGGAAACCGGCATTCTGGTGCCGGTCGACGACGAGATCCTGATGGCCCGTGCCATCCGCGCCGTGATCGATGACGACAATCTGGCGGAGCGGATCGCCAGACAGGGCTATAACACCTATCTGGAAAACTTCACCGAAGCGAAGGTCACCGAGCAGTATCTGAAATTCTTCGAGCGGATTAAGGGCTGACAATGTGCGGCATTGCCGGACTGATGACGACAAACGGAGCTGCACCGGCGGCTGATGTTCTCGCCCGCATGGCCAAGGCTCTCGCGCATCGTGGCCCGGACGGGCAGGGTACCTACGGCGTCAAGGATGTCGCGATGGTGCAGACTCGGCTTGCCATCATCGATCTTGAAACCGGTGATCAACCCCTCTACGCGCCGGCTGATACAGAGCACGGCAAACTGGCGCTGGTCGCCAACGGCGAGATCTACAATTACATAGAACTGCGCCAGCAGATGCCCAAGGTCAGCTTCGCCACCGGCTCCGACTGCGAGCCGATACTTTATCTGTATCGCCGCTACGGCATTGATTTTGCCGAGCATCTGCGTGGCATGTATGCCGTCGCCATTCACGACGCCGACGACGGGGCGCTGGTTCTGGCGCGCGATCCGTTCGGCATCAAGCCGCTGTATTACGGGATCGCCGAAGACGGCTTCGTGTTTGCCTCCGAGCCGCACGCACTGCTGGCGGCGGGGATGGTGACGCCGGCTGTCGATGCGGCGAAACGCGACGAGCTGCTGGCGCTGCAATTCACCACCGGCGCCGAGACGATCTTTCCGGGCATCTATCGGGTCCTGCCCGGTGAAACTCTGGTGATCCGCAAAGGCCGCATCGAACAGCGCGCCCTGTTGGCGGCGCTGCCGCCGGGCGGCCCGGTCAAGACGGACCGCGATCAGGCATTGCAGGATTTCGACAGGATCATCACTGATTCCGTCAACGTGCATCAGCGCGCCGACGTGCCTTATGGGATGTTCCTGTCGGGCGGGATCGACTCGTCGGTGATCCTGGCGGTGATGCGGCGCCTCAATCCGACGCCGGTGCATGCCCTGACGGCAGGCTTTCCGGGCACCGATGTGCATGACGAGCGCGAGCATGCCCGCGCCGTCGCCAAAGCCGCTGGTGCGGATCATGAAGAAATCACCGTCAGCGAAGACGACTTCTGGCGCGAGCTGCCGCAAATCGCCGCCGCGATGGACGATCCGGCCGCCGACTATGCCGTGGTGCCGACCTACATGCTGGCCCGCAAGGCCCGGTCATCAGGTCTCAAGGTCGTGCTGTCGGGCGAAGGCGGTGACGAGCTGTTCGCCGGTTACGGCCGTTATCGCCGCCAATCAAGACCGGCGATCCTCGGCGGCAGGCGCATGCGCCACGCGTCGATCATGGCCGGGACCGGTGTGTTGCGCGAGATGCCGGCCGGATGGCGGGACGGCATTGCCGCATCGGAAGCCGAAGCCCGCGGCTTCGGTCGCAATGCCCTGCAGACGGCGCAGGCGACCGATTGCGCCGACTGGCTGCCGAACGATCTGCTGGGCAAGCTGGATCGCTGTCTGATGGCGCACGGGGTTGAGGGGCGGGTGCCGTTTCTTGATCCGTTCGTTGCCGATTTTGCATTCCGCCTGCCGGATCGCCTGAAGGTGCATCACCGGTCCGGCAAATGGCTGCTTCGGAAATGGCTGGAAACGGCCTTGCCGGAAAGCCTGCCGTTCACGAAAAAGCGCGGCTTTACGGTGCCGGTCGGGGCGTGGATTGCCGGGCGCGGCGCAGCGCTCGGCCCGCTCGTTGCGGCGCAGCCCGGGATCGCCGAGATTTGCGATACGGACGCCGTCAAACGCCTGTTTGCCGCCGGCGACGCACAGGGTCAGGCGCAATGGACGCTGCTGTTTTACGCCCTCTGGCACCAGCGCCAGATCATCGGTGCGGATGCATCGGGCGATGTGTTCGCGGTGTTGAGTGCATAGCAAACACCCCCTCACCTAACCTCTCCCCCTGCGAGGGGGAGAGGGATTATTGAATTGTGCATTGATCCGTGAGTCCCTCGTCCCTACGAAGTGGGGAAGAGGGAAAGGGAGGGTGTGGGGGCTTACAGTCCCTTTACGGTGATATGCTTGATGATGAAGTCGCCGCCCGTGTCGGAAATGCGCACGCCGTCGAACGGGTCGGAGAATGCCCGGTCGGAGGTCGAAATCAGCTCCTTGCCGTCGACGCTGACGTACAGCAACCGGTAGCCGATCTGCGCCTGGTCTCCCTGAAACACGCCGACCTCGAAATGGTTTTCGCTGATCCACGACGACATCTCCATCTCGAGCGCAAAGGCGTTGGAGATTTTGGCCCGGGTGACGATGATGTTTTCAGTGGCTGTGGCCGTGCCGGTCTGCGTGTTGGTGGCGCGTTTGAGAATCTGCCCGAGCAAGACCTTGGCGAAGTCATCACCACTGTTGGTGCTTGATGTCTGAGCCGGTTGCGCCTGGATCAGTCTGTTCCTGAGGCCCCAGCCGGATTCGATGAAGTATTCACCGCTCAAGACCTGCCATGCCGGGTTGGCGGTATAGTTGCCGTCGGCAAAACCGTCGTCGAGCAGAGTGGCGTTCCACGGGCTCGTCTGGCCCGATGCGAGCGCCCGCAGGTCCCGGAGGAACAGCGGATCGGCGGCTTTCGACTTTTCGGCTTCATCGATCATCTTGTTCAGTCGTGCGATGAAGTCCTGCATTGTCGCCGTTCCGGTGTTCGACGTTGGGTCTGACCAGGTCGAATAGCGCGTGCCCTCGGCATTCAGGGTGCCTGATGTCAGGCTGAGAAGAATGGCGGCAATGAATAACGCTCGCATGGCGTAACCTCCGGGTTTTATTGTTAAGGTGCGCACACCCGGCATTCGGGTGACGCGTTGTTGTCTGGACAGAAAGCAAAAATCATGCGAGCAACGGGTTATGGCTGAAATCACACGTGTAACCCTGAAACGACCCGATGACTGGCACGTCCATTTCCGTGATGGTGTCATGCTTCAGACCGTTGTACCAGCAACAGCGCGCGAATTCGCCCGCGCCATCGTCATGCCCAATCTGGTGCCGCCGGTCACCGACATCGCCGCCGCCGAGGCCTATCGCCAGCGAATTCTGGATGCGGTGCCTGCCGGACGCACGTTCACGCCGCTGATGACCGCGTACCTGACCGACCAGACATCCCCGGAAACCCTGCGCGAAGGGGCCAAACGCGGCGTCTTCAGCGCCGTCAAGCTGTACCCGGCCGGGGCCACCACCAACTCGGCATCCGGTGTCACCGATATCGCCAAAGTCATGCCGGTACTCGAAGTCATGCAGGAAATCGGTCTGCCGCTGCTGATTCATGGTGAAGTGACCAGCCCGGAAATCGACATTTTTGACCGCGAAGCGGTGTTTATCGAACGTACTCTCGGGCCGCTGCTGGCCAGCCTGCCGGCGCTCAAGGTGGTGCTGGAACACGTCACCACAAAAGAAGCGGTCGATTTCGTCTCTGCGCAGGATGCATCCGGAATTGGTGCCACGATCACGGCGCACCATCTGATGATCAACCGCACCGATCTGTTCAAGGGCGGCATCCGCCCGCATCTGTATTGTCTGCCGATTGCCAAACGCGAAGTGCACCGCCAGGCGTTGCGCCGCGCTGCCGCTTCGGGGGATCGCCGGTTCTTTCTCGGCACCGACACGGCCCCGCACGCTAAGCATCTGAAGGAAGCGGCCTGCGGCTGTGCCGGTGTCTATTCGGCGCCGGTGGCAATGCCGATCTATGCCCAGGCATTCGACGAGATGGGGGCGCTGGACAAGCTCGAAGCCTTCGCCTCGCTGAACGGGCCGGCGTTTTACGGTCTGGCCGCCAATACCGACACCATCACGCTGCTGCGCAAACCCTGGACGGTGCCGGCCAGCATTGCCGTCGACGGCGGCTCGGAGCTGGTCCCGTTCATGGCCGGCGAGACGCTTAACTGGCAGCTTGCTTAGCCGTCCAATCCTTCGAGACGCTCGAAGAATGACAGCAGATTATGGAAAATTAACCGAGGGTTTTCTTCGCGGCCTGGCCGCCGCCGATGCGGACGCGGCGGATCAGTGTGTTGAGCATGCTGATGACCATCGGATCGGTCTCCTTCAGAATCCGCTCAAAAATCCGCTTCGGCACGATGATGCAGGTCGTCTTGACGGCCGCGCGGGCTGTTGCCATCCGTACGGATTGGTCGACCAGCGCCATTTCGCCGACCAGTTCGCCGGCATTGA
Organism: Rhodospirillales bacterium; assembly: GCA_030727885.1. GTDB lineage: Bacteria > Pseudomonadota > Alphaproteobacteria > Rhodospirillales > Casp-alpha2 > UBA4479. Next base: position 6,189 of record JANRAT010000079.1, read on the forward strand.
TGATTGCTATCACCAGCTCGGCAGTGCCATCGCCGACGGCAATCTCGACCTTGCCGGATTCGATCAGGAAGGCTTCCTCGCCATGATCTCCCTGCGCAAAAATAACCTGACCCGGCTTGTAGTCGCGGCGTTCAAGGACGTCATCGGTCATGCTGTGTCTCCTGTTCGAGCCAACATAGGTTGGCTGCAGGGCTTCGACAATCATTGACGTTAACGGAAGGGTGCGTATGGTCTGCAGCAGACGAGTATTCAGGAGATACAGACGATGAGCGATAGCGAATTCAAGGCCCTGCTGCTGAACACGGACGACGCAGGCAAGGTCACAGGCAGTTTTGAGACCATCAGCAATGACCGCCTGCCGGAGGGCGACGTCACCGTTGCCGTCAAATACACGACGCTGAATTACAAGGATGGCATGATCCTGAACGGCATCGGCAAGCTGGTGCGTAATTACCCGCATATTCCGGGCATCGATTTTTCCGGTGTCGTCGAGACATCCGCGCATCCCGATTACAAGTCCGGCGACGAGGTCATCCTGACCGGCTGGCGGGTCGGTGAAGTGCAATGGGGCGGTTTTTCAACCCGCGCCCGGGTCAATGGCGACTGGCTGGTACCGCTGCCGAAGGGGCTCAGCCTGGAGCAGGCCATGTCGATCGGCACCGCCGGTCTGACGGCGATGCTGGCGATCATGACCCTCGAAGAACACAAGCTGTCGACGGATGCTGACAAGGAAGTGCTGGTCACCGGCGGTGCCGGCGGGGTCGGCTCGATTGCCGTCTCGGTACTGTCCAACATCGGCTACAAGGTTGCCGCTTCGACCGGCCGGCCGGAACAGCACGATTATCTGAAATCGCTGGGCGCCAGCATGATCGTCGAGCGCGACGAGCTGGTCGAGCCGCCGAAGGGGCCGCTCGGCAAGGAACGCTGGGCCGGAGCCATCGACAATGTCGGCGGTCCGACCCTGCACCATGTGCTGGCGACGCTCGGTTATTGGGGCGCCTGTGCGTCGGTCGGCAATGCCGGCTCGTTCAAGCTCGACACCACGGTGCTGCCGTTCCTGCTCAGGGGCATTAATCTCTGCGGGATCGACAGCGCGACCTGCCCGACATCACGCCGCATGATCGCCTGGGACCGCCTGTCGAAGCAGTTGCCGCTGGACAAGCTGGAAAGTGTGACCAACCGGGCAGGGTTTGCCGAGTTGCCTGAACTGGCCGGAAAAATCCTCAAAGGTCAGGTCCGCGGGCGCATGGTGATCGACGTTAACGGCTGATTGCTGCCTGTCTTAAGCTATTGATAGTAAACACAAGGCCGATGCCGGGGGAATCCGGTGTCGGCCTTTTTGCGGGCCGCGCCGGTTTGGCACTGAATCTGCATTTAATCGCTCAGAATGTCAGCTGAGGAGGATAATATGCTCAGGAAAGTGCTGTTTATGGGTGCATTTGTGGCCGGGCTTGGGGCCTGCAGCCCGATCGACAAGTATGAAAGCCAGGTTTCCGGTTGGGAGCCGGTTTACTGCTACCAGTCCCTGGCGGCGGTACAATGTTACCGCGAGCCGAAATATGCCGACAAGCTGCGGCTGGTCAATTACTTCGGCCCGCATCCAAGCCGCTACGACGCCCCGGAAGCCAAGCCGGAAGCCGAGTTCAAGGCGCCGGAAATGATCACCTACTGGGTCAAGGACGCAGAACCCGTGCCGCAGCCGATGCCGCATGGCGATCTTGCCGACCGCCCGTGGCTGACCGAAGAAGGCCGCAACGAACAGCGCGCCACGGCCGAAATGACGACCCTCAAAGCCTCCGAGGTCGGTGCCAATGCGCTGCTCCGGCGGATTTCCTACAGCAAGCCGGAAACGCCCGAGCTGCCGGCACCCGATACCGCAGTGA
>JANRAT010000080.1 GCA_030727885.1 Rhodospirillales bacterium
GACATACCGAAGCAAGCTGCGAAGAAGAACAGTGCGATTGAAATGTAAACCTCGTTCGAGAGGCCATTCCACTTTGCATCCGCCATTGATGACCGACCCATTCCAAGAACATCCAGAAGACCAATGATCAGCACCAGGGTCGTGTCCTTGAACAGACCGATGAAGGTGTTGACGATACCTGGAATGGAAATCTTCAGCGCCTGCGGCAAGACAATCAGACGCATCGACTGCCAGTATTTAAGGCCCATGCTGTTGGCGGCCTCATACTGTCCGTTTGGAATTGCCTGCAAACCGCCCCGGACAACTTCGGCAATGTACGCCGCCGAGAACAGTGTCACCATGATCAGCACTCGCAACAACAGATCGAACGTTGTCCCTGGTGGCAGGAAGTAATTGAGCATCGTCGATGCGACAAACAGCAGCGTAATCAGCGGTACACCACGAATGAATTCGATGAAACAGACCGAAATCGATTTGACGATCGGCAGATGCGATTGTCGACCCAGGGCTAAAAGAATGCCGAGCGGAAGCGAGAACGCGATCCCCGTAACGCCAATGACGGTGTTCATCATCATGCCGCCAAATTCGTCTGTACCGACGGGTTTGAGACCAAACCCACCCAGTAACAGCCAGCCAGCGATGAACGGGTACGCAATCGAAAACATCATCCAGGGTTTGCGCATGGGTACTTTATCGAAAAGGACCGGTACCAATGCGACAATCAGCAGGATGAATGAAAAATCAACGCGCCATCTTAATTCTTCTGGATAGAAACCATAAGTAAGAATGCCTAAGCGACTTTTGATAAAGGCCCAACAGGCACCACTGCTTATAGCCCTGCATTCCACCCGGCTGTTCGCTTCCATGACGGAATCAAATACAGCCCAGTTAACAATCGGCGGGATAATTTTGTAGAGCAGATAGAGCCCGATCAGCGTCATGAAAGTATTGGCCCATGACGAGAAAAGGTTCTTTCTCAACCACAACAAGATGCCGCGCTGACCTGCCGGTGGCGGCATGTCCGGGTGAGTGCCGGGGGTATAGGTTTGTGTTTCACTCATAATTTATCTCCCCCTCACCGTTCAACCAGCTTGATGCGTTTGTTGTACCAGTTCATGAACATGGAAATCAGCAACGAGATCGCGAGATAAATCGCGATGACGAGGATCATGGTTTCCATTTCCTTACCGGTCTGCATCAGTGAAATCCCGCCGATGGTTGCAACAACATCCATATAGCCGATGGCAATCGCCAGCGAAGAGTTCTTGGTAAGATTGAGATACTGACTTGTCAGTGGCGGAATGATCACGCGAAGCGCCTGGGGAATAATTACGAGATTGAGAATGCGCCCGCGTCTGATGCCAAGCGCACCAGCAGCTTCCCACTGACCATGGCTGACGGACAGAATGCCGGCGCGGACAATCTCGGCGATGAACGCCGATGTATACAACGACAGCGCCAGCCAAAGTGCCATGAATTCTGGCAATAGAACCACGCCACCACTGAAGTTGAAGCGTCCGAATGTAGGAACATCCCACGTTACCGGCGCACCGGTGATAATGAACACGAGTGCGGGAAACCCGATGATTGCGGCCAATCCTATCAGGAACACGGGGTATATTTTTCCGGTTTCATCCTTAATTATTTTGGCATATCGCTTGAACCAGACTGTGAAAGCGATACCGATCACAAAGGCGATGATGGTCAGCCACAACAGGTCTTGCATGATCGGCTTCGGTGCAAATACGCCGCGGTTCGACAGAAAGAAAAGATCAGCAATATTGAATTCTGTGTTCGCAACCTTCGGATGCGGCAGTGAATGAACCATAATGCCATGGATCAACAGGATGTGCAGGAGCACTGGCACGTTCCGTGTGAACTCGATGAAGCAGTAGCTGATCCGGTTCAGCAAATAGTTGGGCGATAGTCTCAGAACGCCTAGGATAAAACCAAGGATCGTTGCCAAAACAACACCGCACGCTGCAACCAGGCCTGTGTTGATCAGGCCAACCAGTCCGGCACGGAAATGCGTATCACGTGACGTGTACGCAATCAGCGACTGGTTGATGTCATAACTTGCTGGTTCTGAAAGAAAATCGTAGCTGAAAGTCTTGCCGACAGCGGCAAGGTTTGCGACTGCATTTGAAATGATAAAGGCAAAAAAACCAATCAGGAGCGCCATCGTAATGATCTGCAAGATAACAGATCGTGCTTCTCGATTGTTCCAGATTTTGCTGAGCGCCGAGCGCCCGTCCACATCGTGGTCCGCGGTGGTCATGTTCATTGGCCGTCCGTCCCCCGGTTCAGGTGGGCAAAACCTTTGCGGCCTTGCCCGACTACAACACCTCCCTGCCTCGTCAACGATTATACAGCCTGATTACTGGCCTTCAGTGTTGAGGAGCGAGAACTTTGTTGGGCGGACACGGACAAGTCCAATGTCCGCCCACAAAGCTCAAATCATCCGCAAACGCGAATGACGTGTTCTAGATCAACGGAACGGTGGCGAGTACTGCAGGCCACCATTGGTCCAAAGCGCGTTAAGACCGCGTTCCAGACCGATGTCGGTGTCTTTACCGATATGACGCTCAAAGATCTCGCCGTAGTTACCAACTGCAGCAATAACTTTGGTTCCCCAATCTTTTTCGAGACCAAGCATCGCGCCGAGATCACCTTCAGCACCGAGCATCCGGTTGATTTCCGGATTGTTCGTGCCTTTGGCCATTTCTGCGACATTGGCTTTGGTTACGCCAAGTTCTTCAGCACCGAGTGTCAGGTTGAAGACCCAACGGATAATGTCGCCCCACTGATCATCACCATGACGCACGACGGGGCCGAGCGGCTCTTTGGAGATGATTTCCGGAAGGATGATGTGATCCTTCGGCGTTGGGAACGTTGCACGCGATGCGGCAAGACCAGATGCGTCCGTCGTGTACACGTCGCAACGACCAGCAAGATAGTTGGTGCGCGCTTCGTCACTGGTTTCGATCGGCACTGGCTCGTACTTGAGTTTGTTGCTGCGGAAATAATCAGCCAGGTTCAATTCAGTCGTCGTACCCGTCTGGATGCAGACCGTTGCGCCGCCGAGTTCCTTGGCAGACTTAACGCCGAGTTTCTTCGGAACCATGAAGCCCTGACCATCGTAATAGTTCACCGCCGCAAAGGTCGTTTTAACATCGACGTCGCGAACGAATGTATATGTTGTGTTCCGCCAAAGCACATCACCTTCACCGGAGTTAAGGATCGTGAAACGGGTTTTACCGGTTGCCGGAATGAACTTGACCTTGCTTGCGTCGCCAAGAACTGCAGCAGCAGTTGCACGGCAGAAATCGGCATCAAAGCCCTGGTATACACCAGCGGCATCCGTATAGGCGAAACCGGGAAGGCCGGTCGATACGATACAACGCAGTTCGCCGCGCTTACGCACATCATCCAACGTTCCAGCATTGGCGACGGAAGAACCGATCGCCAAAACCGCAGCTGTAGCAGCTGTTATAAATGCAATTTTCTTCATAGTGATAAAGCTCCCTGAAGACGTCATTTTAGGTTTTTGTCTTACCGGGAAACCAAATTCGTCCCCCAGCAGACCTGAATCCGTAACACGATTCGCAAAGCACCCTCAAGACGAAACACAATGTTACCATAACATTCCGTAATGGCAGTTTTTTCTCGATCCGTGATTTTTCGTCTCTATCTATTGTTCAGGCAGGCTTAATGCACCTATCGCCAAGCATCACATGCTCGGTTATGGTCGCGACAGAAAATCAGGAGAATCACCCAAATGAGCGATAAAAAAATCACCGATTATCAGCAGAACACGCTTCTCGCCCATGCCGGTCTTGCGCCGCGTGAAAACCACGGAGTCGTCAATCCACCGGTTTATCATGCGTCGACGATCACCTTTGCGACCATGGAACAGTACGAAACGCGTGACACGATTGCGTATGACGGGCCGTCATACGGTCGCTCGGGAACGCCGACGCAATTTGCTTTCGAACGTGCCGTCACCGCCTTGCATGGCGGCCACAAGTCCGTCGCCTATCCTTCCGGGCTGGCAGCGATTGCCGGTGCCGTTAATACGTTTGTCAAAAACGGTGATCACATTCTGGTCGCTGATACGGTTTACGGCCCGACCCGCTCACGGGTTTGTGGCACGATTCTGGCGCGTGCCGGTGTTGACGTTGAATTCTATGATGCGCTGATCGGTGCCGGCATCAAGGACCTGGTGCGCGACAATACCGTACTTGTCTATATGGAAAGCCCGGGTTCCCTGACGTTTGAAATTCAGGACGTGCCGGCGATCATTGGTGCGCTGAAAGGCACCGGCATTGTGACGATGATCGATAACACCTGGGCCTCAGGATATTTTTTCAAGCCGCTGGCCATGGGCGTCGATGTCGTCGTCGAGGCCGCGACCAAATACACCGTCGGCCATTCCGATGCGATGCTGGGCACCGTGACGGTCGCCACCGAAAATCATTATCAATTACTCAAGGCGATGGCCAATAGCTACGGCTATCACGCGGCGCCCGACGACTGCTACCTGGGTCAGCGCGGCTTGCGCACCATCGGTGTGCGCCTGGAACGCCATCAGAGCAACGCGCTAGAAGTCGCCAATTGGCTGCAGAGCCGCGACGAGGTGGCGCGAGTGATGTACCCGGCATTACCGAGCGACCCTGGCTATAAAATCTGGAAACGGGACTTTGCCGGTGCCAGCGGCCTGATGGGTGTCGAGTTGGTCGATGCGCCAAAAGCTGCCGTCGCGGCCATGATCGACAGTTATGATCTGTTCGGCATCGGTGCCAGTTGGGGCGGATACGAAAGTCTGGTGCAGTCCTGTTATCCGGCGAAAATTCGCTCCGCCCGGCCATGGACGGGCACGGGCCCGACGGTGCGCTTTCATATCGGCCTCGAGGATACGGTCGATCTGATTGAAAACCTCAGCCGGGGTTTTGAGAAGTTTAACGCTGCCCGAAAATAACAAATGCTGAAAACGAGAATGCGATGAACGAAGATTTAGCCGACGCCATCATCAAGGAGCTTGTCTACACCGAAGACGGGCTGGTTCCGGCGATTGCGCAACAGCACGAAACCGGCGAGGTATTGATGATGGCCTGGATGAATGCCGATGCTGTGCGTGAAACGCTCGCCACTGGCCGGGTTTGTTACTGGTCTCGCTCGCGCGGCAAGCTGTGGCGCAAAGGTGAAAGCTCGGGCCAGGTTCAGATGCTCAAGGAATTCCGCTGGGACTGCGACGGCGATACCATCTTGTTGCAGGTCGACCAGACCGGAGTTGCCTGCCACACGGGGCGTCGCAATTGCTTCTTCAACGCGGTCCGCGATGGTGAGATCGTTGTTATAGCTGATGTGGAAAAGGACCCGGGTGAATTGTATTCCTGATCGCCCGGGTTGATTTATTGGCGCACTTCCTGTTTGCGGGTTGGCCGTTTGCGCGTTGGAAAATTGATAGCGATCACACCCAGCAATGCCGCGCCGATGCCGAGTGCGATCATCGGCGTAATATGCTCTCCCAGTACGACGATCCCGAGCATGACCCCGACTCCGGCGCGCAGGTAGCCCTGACTGGCGACACCCATTGAGCCGAGCGTTTTGATCAGACGAAAATAGATCAGTAACGCGACACCGGTGCACATCACGCCAAGTGCGAGCGCTGCGCCGAGTGATCGTGTCGAAGGCGTCAATGTCCAGGGATGTTCAATCAACAGGCTCAGCGGGATCAGCCAGACGGCTGCCCAGACCATGATGCAGGCTGCTGTAACCGTCGCACTCAGGTGAGCGAATTTCTTACCGTAGATGGCGGCGCAGGCATACAGCATGGCACCGGATAGTACGGCCAGTTGTGCTATCACCTGCTGGCCCAGCCCTTGCAGCGCATCGGTGCCGACGATCAGCATCACACCTGTAACACCAAGGCATGCACCAAAAAGCTTCAATGCCGATGTTGTTTCGTGGCGCGTAAAAATCAAGGTGATGAAAAAGACGAATAACGGTGATGTTGAGTTCAGAACACTGGCCAGCCCGCTGTCGACGTATTGCTGTCCCCATGCCAAAAGCGTCCAGGATATGATGCTGTTAAGGAATGCCTGTACCAACAATTGTGCCAATGTGCGGCGATCCCGAGGATACGTTTCACCCTTCCAGCGAACGATGACACACAGGAAGACAGCCGCTATTGTCACTCTGGATGCAATCAGGGTTATCGGCGGAATGGTTTCGACTGCAATTTTGACGAATAGATTAGGACGAGCCCCAAAGCAAAGCCAGCAGGCACAACAACGGTAATTCGATGCCCAGGTTTACGTGTCTGTCAGTCATGTGTGGCCATCCGAATAATTGAATGCGGACTATACACATGACAATTTAAGGAATGCTTCGTTAGTGATCGAAATATGGATGTTAATTCGGGCGGATCAACATGCCTATGAACTTGATGAAAGTTTCGGTCGGCGCAGCAGGATGCCTTCAAGAATATCAAATGCCGGTGCGCTGATTGTCAGAAATTGTGCGGCCAGTTCCATGCCGCTTTGTCCGCCTGTACGGACAACACGAGCTTGAATCATAACCTGCCACATGTTTTTGCCGGCTCTGCCTATTGTGTCGATTTCAAAAACTTCGCCGATAGTCAGGGCGCCGTCATAATCGCCGATTAACATACCGCTCAGACTCCAGTTGATGGTCTGATAGAGCTTGCCGCGAATTTTAAGGGTGAGTGTCGGATTGTTGACCCGGACGTTCCTGCGATTGTGATAGCCGGATTTGGCACCGACGTCGGCGCTTTCGTGGTCCGGCCATGCTTGAAGTGCAGGCATCGTCTCACCTAAATTGTCAATCGACAGGGCCATAAAATACGGTCAATTTTATTAACAAATCCTTTCGATGTGGTTTTGCAGGAGCCAATACCTTGCAGCGAGGCTATACTCTCCCTATGCAGTTAATTCCGAGAATTTTCATTGCCATGCTGGTCTTGCTCGGGGGTCTATCCGGGCCTGCCCGTAGTGACGAACCGGTCACGGTGTTCGCGGCAGCCAGCACACAACAGGCCGTCGAGGCCGTTCTTGCACAATGCCAGAGCAAGCTCGGTCTCATGTGCCGTGGTGTCTATGCCGCTTCATCCACCCTCGCCCGTCAGATTGTCGGTGGTGCGCCTGCCGATATCTATATTTCAGCCAACATGAAATGGATGCGTTATCTGGACGAAAACAAGTATGTCGTCCCGTCGAGCATTCAGGTACTGGCCGCTAACCGGCTGGTGGTGATTGCGCCGTCAAAGAGCACCGTGTCATTCAAATCAGTCCAGGATCTGATAACCTGGCTGGCCAGTGACCGTATAGCAGTAGGTGACCCCGAACATGTTCCGGCGGGCATCTATGCTAAACAGACGCTGGTTTCCCTGAAAGCCTGGCCGGCGCTGGAAGGCAAGCTATTGCGCATGCCGAACGTTCGCGCCGCCCTGGCCGTGGTTTCACGCGGAGAGGCTGCAGCCGGGATCGTCTATGGTACGGACGCCGGCGTCAGTGATGATGTGAAAATTGTTTATCGCTTCGATAACAACCTGCATGATCCGATCCGCTATCCGATCGCCAATGTCATGGGCCGTGATACGGAAGCGGCGCGTCGCGTTCTTGAGATGTTTATCTCTACCCTTGGCCGGGATGCGTTCAAAGCAGCCGGATTTGATATCGAAGGCGGTTGATGTCAGCACTAGAAATTGAAGCGCTCAAGCTGAGCATCGAAGTTGCCTTTACGGCTGTCGGGTTCAGTTTACCCGTGGCGGTTTGCGTTGCATGGCTTTTGGCACGTCGTGACTTTGCCGGGAAAAGCGTGCTCGACGGCATCATTCATCTGCCGTTGATCCTGCCGCCGGTCGTGGTCGGTTACGTGTTGCTGGTGAGCCTTGGCCGCAAAGGCATGATCGGCGGTTTTCTGCACGACATCTTCGGCATTACCCTCGCCTTCACCTGGAAAGGGGCTGCTGTCGCCGCAGCGGTGATGGCGTTCCCGCTGATGGTCAGGGCAATCCGTTTGTCGCTAGAAAG
>JANRAT010000081.1 GCA_030727885.1 Rhodospirillales bacterium
CGGTCAACCCGGTCGACGGGCGTCTGGTCGTCATTGAAATGAACCCGCGCGTCTCGCGCTCCTCCGCGCTGGCCTCGAAAGCGACCGGCTTCCCGATTGCCAAGATCGCCGCCAAGCTTGCCGTCGGCTACACGCTGGACGAACTGGACAACGACATCACCGGTGTCACGCCGGCCTCGTTCGAGCCGACCATCGATTACGTGGTGACGAAAATCCCGCGCTTCACGTTCGAAAAATTCCCGGGCACCGATGCACTGCTGACGACCTCGATGAAATCGGTTGGCGAGGCGATGTCGTTTGGCCGGACCTTTGAGGAAAGCCTGCAGAAGGGTTTGCGCTCCATGGAAACCGGGCTGACCGGCCTGAATGAAATTCCGATTGAGGGTGCGCTGAAATCCGACGGCTCGCTCGACGGGGACGTCGTCAAGGCGGTGCTGAACGAAGCCCGCCCGGACCGTCTTCGTTACATCGCCCAGGCGGTTCGTTATGGCATGTCGCTGGAAGACATCCAGCGCGCCAGCAAGTACGACATCTGGTTTATCGAACGCATCAAGGGCATCGTCGATGCCGAGGAAGCCGTGCGGGCGAACGGCCTGCCGACCGAACCGCAGAGGATGCTCCGGCTGAAGAAACTCGGCTTCTCCGACGAGCGTCTGGCCGAACTGGTCGGTGCCGAATTAAGCGACGTTTCCGCTGCGCGCCGCGCCATGGGCGTGACGCCGGTCTACAAGCGGGTCGATACCTGTGCCGGCGAATTCGCCTCGCAGACCTCATATATGTATGGCTGCTACGAAGGCGATGGCCTCAATCCGGTGGAATGCGAAGCCGAGCCGACCGGGCGCGACAAGGTCGCGATCCTCGGCGGCGGGCCGAACCGCATCGGCCAGGGCATCGAGTTCGACTACTGCTGTGTGCATGCCGCCTATGCGCTCAAGGAAATCGGCCTTGAAGCGATCATGATCAACTGCAACCCGGAAACCGTTTCAACCGATTACGACACCTCGGACCGTCTGTACTTTGAGCCGCTGACGGCTGAAGACGTGCTTGAAGTGCTCAGGGTCGAACAGCGCAACGGCACCCTCAAGGGTGTCATCGTGCAGCTCGGCGGACAGACGCCGTTGAAGCTTGCGGCTGCGCTGGAAGAGGCGGGCATCCCGATCCTCGGCACCTCGCCAGACGCCATTGATCTGGCCGAAGACCGCGAACGTTTTCAGGTGCTTTTGCAAAAGACCGGCCTGCGCCAGCCGTCCAACGGCCTCGCCCGCTCACAGGAAGAAGCCTTGCTTGTTGCCGCCAAGGTCGGCTACCCGCTGGTGATCCGGCCGAGCTACGTGCTCGGTGGCCGGGCCATGGAAATCGTCTATGATGACACGGCACTTGAGCGCTACATGCGTGAAGCCGTTGTCGTTTCCGGCAAAAGCCCGGTCCTGCTCGACAGCTATCTGCAGGACGCCATCGAGATCGATGTCGATGCGCTCTGCGACGGTACCGATGTTTATGTTGCCGGGATCATGCAGCATATCGAGGAAGCCGGCATCCATTCCGGCGACAGCGCCTGTTCGCTGCCGCCGTTCTCGCTTTCCGATGCGATCATTGCCGAGCTTGAACGTCAGGCCGTGGTTCTGGCCAAGGCCCTGAACGTGGTCGGGCTGATGAACGTGCAGTTCGCGGTCAAGGGTGAGGATATCTACATTCTCGAAGTGAACCCCAGGGCATCGCGGACGGTGCCGTTCGTTGCCAAGGCCACCGGTGTGCCGATCGCCAAGATCGCCGCCAAGCTGATGGCCGGCGAGAAGCTCAAGACGTTCACGCTGCCGAAGCTGGGGGCGATGAAGCATGTCGCGGTCAAGGAAGCGGTATTCCCGTTCTCGCGTTTCCCGGGCGTCGACACCATCCTCGGTCCGGAAATGAAATCAACCGGTGAAGTGATGGGCATCGATGTTGATTTCAATCGGGCCTTCGCCAAGTCGCAGCTGGGTGCCGGGATGTCGCTGCCGATTTCCGGCTGTGTGTTTATCTCGGTCCGCGATCATGACAAGGACAAGGCGCTGTATGTCGCCCGTCTGCTGACAGAGCAGGGTTTCACCATCATTGCGACCGGCGGCACGCAACGCTTCCTTGAAGCCAACGGCGTTGCTGCGACCCGGGTCAACAAGGTCCTTGAAGGCCGGCCGCACTGCGTCGATGCGCTGACCAACGGCAATGTGCAGCTGGTGATCAATACCACCGACGGTTCGCGTTCGATTGCCGACAGCTATTCGATCCGCCGGACGGCCCTTGTCAACCAGGTGCCGCACTACACAACCATGACCGCTGCCTGCGCCGCCGCCGAGGCGATCTGCGCAATCATCCCCGTGGGGGGTGCCGGCGGGCTTGCAGTCGCGCCGCTGCAGGCTTATTTTGATCCTTCGTACTAGGCATCCCCTTAAATGACGTCGGTTCGGTGATCGCCATCAGGTGATCTGGACTGATGTAATGAAGGGGGTTTTTTAAGGAGGGCCGGGGTTCCGGCCGAGAAAGCATGGAACGTGTTCCGATGACGCCAGAGGGCTTGCATGTCCTCGAAGTGGAATTGCGGCGATTGAAATCCATTGAGCGACCGGCAGTGATCAAAGCCATCGCCGAAGCTCGTGAACATGGCGATCTTTCTGAAAACGCCGAATACCATGCTGCGCGCGAAAAGCAGGGGTTCATCGAAGGCCGGATTGCCGAGCTGGAAGACGTCACCAGCCGCGCCGAAGCCATTGATACGTCCGAGATGTCCGGTGAAACGATCCGCTTCGGAGCCACCGTGATGGTTGCCGATACCGAAACCGATGAAGAAACCACCTATCGGATCGTCGGGGCTCAGGAAGCCGACCTCAACCTCGGCAAGATTTCCGTGACCTCGCCATTGGCCCGTGCGCTGATCGGCAAGACCATTGGCGATGTCGTCGAAGTGGCAACGCCCGGCGGCGGCAAATCCTATGAGGTCTGCGAAGTCCGCTGGGTTTGACTTTCTGGTTCTGAACTCAATATGCGTCGCCCTGAACTTGATTCAGGGCCCATATTTAAACACCCCGCTGTCGCATTAGTCCTATGGATCCTGAATCAAGTTCAGGATGACGGGTTGTGTTGGCTAATGCGGAATGACGGTTATATTGAAAACGAAGATCAGTCTTCGGCGTCTTCGGGATCGATCGGCACGCCGGGCATGTTCTTAGATGTGCGGATGGTTTCCAGGGTCGAAACCGTGGTCACGTGATCGGCAGCCGTGATGCCCATGGTCAGCTTGTCGCGGTGTTCCTTGTCCCTGGCCACCAGCTTCAGCAGGAAATCGCCGCCACCCCGGATCATGTGGCATTCGCGCACTTCCGGCCAGCCGGTCATCAGCGCCTCGAAGCTGCTGAGCACCGCCTGTGACTGGCTGTCGAGACCGACGAGGGCGAAAAACGTTTCCTTGTAGCCCATCGACGAGCCGTCAATTTCGGCGTGATAGCCGTGAATGAAGCCGGATTCCTCGAGGGCACGGACCCGGCGCAGGCACGGCGGAGCGGAAATCCCGGCCCGTTGTGCCAGATCGACGTTGGTGATCCGCCCGTCATCCTGCAGATCGCGGAGAATCCTGAGGTCGATGGCATCGAGCTTAACTTTTTGCACGGGTAAATCCTTGGGTATGTCCTATGAACGTGGGCATGTCGTATCATCTTTTCGCCATTTTACGCAATATCATTGCGCAATATAATTGCGTCTTTTTGCGAATATGAGCGTTGCGGCAGGTTTGGTTAACCGTTCGTTGCGTCCCGGAACAGATCGGCTTATTTAGGATATCATTCCAATTTCTGATTGTTGCGTGCTTGTCTGAGGAGACCGTTATGTCCGATCCCAAAACCAGCCCCCGGCATACCAAAGTCCTGATCATTGGTTCCGGTGCAGCCGGATATACCGCCGCGATTTATGCGGCGCGGGCCAATCTCGGGCCGGTTCTGATCCGCGGCATTCAGCCCGGCGGGCAGCTGACGATCACCACCGAGGTTGAAAATTACCCGGGCTTTGCCGAAGTCATTCAGGGCCCGTGGCTGATGGAACAGATGTATGCCCAGGCACTGCACGTCGGCACCGAAATGATCGAAGATACCATCGTCTCGGTGGATACCTCGAAGCGGCCGTTTACGGCGGTCGGCGATTCGGGAGCCGTTTACACCGGCGACACGCTGGTCATCGCGACCGGCGCCAGTGCCCGCTGGCTCGGCCTTGAAAGCGAAAAGGCCTTCATGGGGTTTGGTGTTTCCGCGTGCGCAACCTGTGACGGGTTCTTTTATCGGAACAAGGCAGTGGCGGTGATCGGCGGCGGCAACACGGCGGTCGAGGAAGCGCTGTATCTGACGAATTTTGCCTCCAAGGTCTATCTGGTGCATCGCCGTGACGAACTGCGCGCCGAAAAGATCATGCAGGAACGGTTGTTCAAGAACGAAAAGATCGAAATGGTCTGGAATCACGCCCTCGAAGAGGTCCTCGGGACGAAAAACCCGCCAGGTGTGACGACGGCCAGGCTGAAACATACCGGTACCGGTGCGATTAGGGATCTCAGCGTCGACGGTGTCTTCATCGCCATCGGCCACAACCCGAACACCGATCTGTTCATGGGGCAGCTGGAGATGCACGAAGACAATTATATCAAAACCGTGCCGGGCACGACGCAGACCAGTGTCGCCGGTGTGTTTGCCGCCGGTGATGTGCAGGACCGGATCTATCGCCAGGCCGTGACGGCAGCCGGAACCGGCTGCATGGCGGCTTTGGAAGCGGAACGCTTCCTGGCGGAACACGAAAACCAGGCGTCAGCAGCAGCTGAATAAAAGGCGCCGGCAAGCGTAACCAGGGGGCAATGGGTTGCCAATCGATTGGGATAAACTGAGGGTTTTTCATGCCGTTGCGGATGCCGGCAGCTTCACCCATGCGGGGGAGTCCCTGAACCTTTCGCAGTCGGCGGTCAGCCGGCAGGTCAGCGCGCTTGAGCAAAGTCTCGGCACACCGCTGTTTCATCGTCATGCCCGCGGCCTGATCCTGACCGAACAGGGCGAAACCCTGTATGAAACAGCGCATGCCGTATTTGCGCAGCTGGCCCGGGTACAGTCGCAGCTGGCCGAGAACAAGGAACGACCGCAGGGGGCGCTGAAGATTTCATCAACGGTCGCCTTCGGCTCGGTGTTTCTGGCCTCGCGCATGAAGGAATTCGTCAATCGTTATCCGGAAATCGATGTGTCGCTGGTGCTTGCCGATACCGAACTGGATCTTTCCATGCGCCAGGCCGACGTCGCCATCCGGCTGACGCCGCCGACCCAGCCCGATCTGGTACAGCGCCATCTGCTGACGCTGCGTTACCGGGTCTATGCAGCGCCCGAATACCTGCAGCAGTACGGCATGCCGAAAAGCGCCAAGGATCTTGATAATCATCGGATCGTCGTTTACGGCGACGATGCCCGCCCGCCGGTCGCCAACCTGAACTGGTTGCTGCTGGATGGGGCCAAAGGCGGCATTGCCCGCAAGCCGGTGCTCAGGGTCAATTCGATCTACGGGATTTTGCGTGCAGTGCAAAGTGGCCTGGGCGTTGGCGCTTTGCCGGAATACATGGGCCGCGAGATCGGCAATCTGGTGGAAGTCTTGCCGGAATTGCAGGGCCCGGTCCTGAATATGTATTTTGTCTATCCGGAAGAGTTGCGGGACTCAGCCAGAATCATTGCCTTCCGAGACTTTATTGTCGAGAAGCTGGCGCCAATGCGGCGCTAGCCGTACGTTACAAGCCATGCGTAAAATGCATGGCTGCCTTTCCCGTTTGGCTCTGGTCCGACAGCATACACCCACCTATATACAACATGCATTCGTTGTTGCGTTGCAGAAAGAATGAAGAATTCGAAGCCGGACGGTCGCGCTGTAAACGCTGATCTCCAATCGCTTCAAAGAGTTTCCGGGCTCCCTGTCCGGAAAAGAGGGACCGGTCTCCGGCCCCTCGCGTCTCCCAGACGTGAAGCCTCCCTGTTTAAAACTCGCCCCCGAGGGTAACCTCGGGGGTCATTTTTTTGTGCCGATGCGACAGAAAACCGTCATCCCAAACTTGATTTGGGATCCATAAGGCATCGAATAATTTCTGAGATTTATGGATCCTGAATCACGTTCAGGGTGACGGTACTATTGTTTGAGTAATTCAGCCGTGATGACCGGCGATCGGACCGTCCTTGAACAGGTTGTCCTTCAATTCCTTGGCGAAGTCTTCGTTATTGCGACGCAGCCATTCGAGCACCATGCAGGCGTGTTCCATTTCTTCGCGCATGTTGTGCAAAAGGATTTCCTTCAGCGCCTCGTCGTCACAATCGTCGGCGCGCTGGCGGTACCAGTCGACGGCTTCCATTTCTTCCATCAAGGAAACGATGGCGTGATGCAGATGCAGGGTTTCCTTGCTGAGGCGTTCGCGGGGGGCGTGCAGATTGTCGCTGGCCATTATGAATCAACTCCTTATCGAAATTATGTATTCGATAAAGTATGGGTATCGTTGGGCCGGGATGCAACCGTATGCGGCGGCGGCCACGCTCATGTGTGGGGTATCAAGCCGCGCTTGAGAGGCTCAAATTGTTCAGGCAATGCGCTTCACGCCAGTCGGCAACGACCTTCAGGACATCGGCGACGCTGATCCTGTCATAGGCCAGCAGGGCGCCCATGGTCTGATCCTCGAGCAAATCTTTCAGCGAGGGTTCGATGCCGGCCTTGTCTGGGAACGGATATGCTGGTGACATTGGAATCTCCCGGTTTGCTGCGTCCGGTGTCGGTCGCATCATAGGCCCGGGTATCTCCCGGGCACGCGCATCTATAGGCTCCGATCATGGCAGTACTGTGACCGGGATGTGTCGCTTGCTTGACCATTTCCGGGCGGCTTATGGTGGCGCAGGATATGGAGAGATCATGGACGTCAAACACAAGAAGTACCTGCCGCGCTCCGGTGCCGACATCCCGCGCTTTGCCGGAATCCCGACTTTCATGCGGCTACCGCATGTCGATCTGGCCACTGCCGCCGGCGAAGTCGACATCGGTATTGTCGGTGTACCGTGGGACGGCGGCACCACCAACCGGCCGGGGGCCCGGCACGGCCCGCGGCAGATGCGCGATCTTTCGACGATGGTACGCAGCGTGCATCATGTGACAGGCACGATGCCGTTCCACACTGCAAGCTGCGCCGATCTTGGCGACAGCTCGGTCAATCCGGTTGATCTGCTGGATACCCTAGATAGGGTCGGTGCGTTCTATGCCGATCTGCATGACGCCGGTGTGATCCCGCTAACCGCCGGCGGTGATCATCTGATCACGCTGCCGATCATGCGCGGCATTGCCGGGGCCGGAAACAACAACGGGCCGCTCGGCATGGTGCATTTCGATGCGCACACCGATACCTGGGACCGCTATTTCGGCGACAACATATATACCCACGGCACGCCGTTCCGCCGCGCCATCGAAGAAGGGCTGCTGGATCCGAAGCGGACCATCCAGATCGGTATCCGGGGCTCGCTTTTTACCCCCGGGGACAAGGACTGGGGATTGGCGCAGGGCATCCGGGTGGTCGAGATCGAGGAATATTTCGATCTGGGTCCTGACAAGGTGGCAGCGTTGGCCCGCGAGGTTGTCGGCGATGGCCCGACCTATGTCAGCTTTGATGTCGACGGTCTGGACCCGGTCTATGCGCCCGGCACCGGCACGCCGGAAATCGGCGGCTATTCGACCCACGATGCGCAGCGCATGCTGCGTGGTCTGAGCGGCATCGATATCGTCGGCGCCGATGTGGTCGAGGTGTCGCCCGCTTACGATCAAAGCGGCAACACGGCACTGGTCGCGGTCACCCTGATGTTCGAAATTCTCTGTCTGATCGCCGAGAAGGTGGCCAGGCAGGGGCGGAAATAAATGCCCTCTCCCGAGCGAGAGGGTGGGGGAATGAACTCAGCCCTGCGGCATCAGGCCGATCCTGGCGGCGCCGAGGATGCGGCCGTTGTGGGACGACTGCAC